>NZ_CDRJTB010000052.1:0-49373 GCF_976954365.1 Paenibacillus sp. Marseille-Q9583 | reverse complement strand
TCGAAATAGCTATGTGTTGTTGTGAAAATAAGGGTGCAAGAGTCAAACGATTTCAGGTAGAATTAAAGGATATGTTGTATTTTTAGAAAGTGGAGGCGTTGTACCGTGCAATCAATCGTTGGTGAAATCAGAGAAATTAATCGCTATCCAGTCAAGTCATTTGCAGGTGAACGATTGGAAACCTGTGTAATAGAACCGTATGGAATGTTAGGGGATCGCTTCTGTGCCTTTTATGATGAGTCAAAAGAGGGCTGGTGGCGGTATTTTACGGCTAGAAATAATCCTAAAATGCTTACCTACCAAGCGCAATTTATCAATGGAGAAATTCATGTAAGGGCTTCGGATGGACGAACCTTTGGGTGGGATGAGCATTTATTGGAAGAAATCCAAAGCCAAACTAAAACGCGAATTACCATGTCTAGTATAAAAGCTTCACATCCACAGCCAGAGCACCCGCAACTGTTATCGGTGGATGGCGCCAGTATTTTACTCATTACGGATGCTAGTTTGAAGAAGCTAGAGGCTGCGTGGGGACATTCCTTGGATCAGCGACGGTTTCGTGGGAACTTTGTTATAGCTCTAAGCGATGAATCTCTTTTCGAAGGGGATTGGATCGGACGGCAGCTCTCCATAGGAGATGTTCAGCTACAGGTAGATAGTTTTTGTGAGAGATGTATGGTTATCACGATGGACCCGGATAGTCAGGAAAGAGACCCCAAATTATTGAAAAAACTAAACCAAGAATTTGAACTGCACTTCGGAGTGTACGCTTCTGTAGTTAAGACAGGGGAAATCAGAATCGGAGACAAAGTAGAATTAATGGATTAGATAATGACATAAACGTCCTTTACATTCTCATATGGATAAATTACCCTTTATAGGAATGGAAAATTCAGAGTGGGAGGGAATGTATGATGAAGAAAATAATATCCCTGTTGATGGTATCTTTACTTTTAGTAGTTTATCTTCCTACGAATGCACTAGCAGCGGATAGTAGCAAAACGCAAACATATGTGAACACTCAGAAGATCGCGGCAGAGAAGGCAGCGTTCTTAACGGAAAAGATAGGAACGACAAGTCTCCAATATGCTCTTATCGATGGCGATAATATCGTTATGAGCGGCACAACTGGATACAGCCATGTGGAGAGCAAGACAGCACCAAGCACTACAACGATGTATGGAATTGGCTCGACGAGTAAAATGTATACGACCGCTTCTATTATGAAGCTCGTTGATCAAGGAAAGGTAGATTTGGATGCACCTGTCGTATCGTATCTGAATCATTTTACGATGGAAGATTCACGTTATAAGCAAATCACCGTACGAATGCTGCTGAATCATTCATCAGGTCTTGGGGGTTCGAACTTATCAAACTCTTTCTTATTCAATGATTCTGATTCTATCGCCAAAGATAATTTGCTAGCGACTTTGTCAACTGAGCGCCTAAAGGCAGATCCAGGAGCTTACTCCGTATATTGTAATGATGGATTTACGCTGGCGGAGTTGATTGTTGAGAAAGTTAGTGGAATGGACTTCACTACATTCATCCATCAGAATTTTACAGGTCCTTTAGGGCTTGGGCATACGAAAACGCCAGTAGATTCTGTGGATTCTAGACAGCTGGCAAGTGTATACAATGCTACCTACTCTGCCGCTTTACCTCAAGAGACGATTAACGTGATTGGAACAGGGGGCATCTATTCTACGGCTGAAGATTTGGTGCGCTTTGCAACTATTTTCACTGGGGGATCGAAAGAGATTCTGTCAGAAAAATCAGTAAAAGCGATGGAGCAAGAGGAGTACAAGCGTGGAATGTGGCCAAAAGGAAAAGATAATTCGTTTGCGTATGGATTGGGCTGGGACAGTGTAAATTTATATCCATTCAATCAGTACGAGATCAAAGCTCTGACAAAGGGTGGGGATACAACTCTGTATCATACTTCACTTGTTGTATTGCCTGATCAGAAGATGGCAGCAGCTGTGGTATCTTCTGGTGGGGATAGCACAACCGATCAGATGCTTGCTAACGAAATATTGCTCAGTGCGCTACAAGAAAAGGGAGTTATCAAGGAACGAAAACCTACACCTACATTTAAAGCTTCGAACAAAGAGGTTATGCCGCAGGAATTGCTGGATTATGCTGGTGTCTATGCTGATTCTACACAACTGATGAAGATAGAGCTTAGTAAAGCTGGGGAATTAAGTGTATCTTCGATTATGGCACCTACATTTCCAGCTCAGAAATTTTCGTATAATACAAACGGTGAATTCTTAGATGAAACGGGTACTAATAAAGTCAGCTTTGTGAAGGAAAGCAATGGTCGTGTCTACCTTTGGATTCAAGGGTACGGGGTCATTCCAGGGCTTGGTGAGACTGCTCTTTCTCAATATTCAGCTGAAAAGCTAGAGGCAAACGCTTTATCCAATGAGGTCTTATCAGCTTGGCAGCAGCGTCAAGGGAAATTGTATTTTGATGTCAGTGAGAAGTATAGCTCACAATTTTACATGAGTATGCCAGTAGCTGGAATTGCTATGTTCCCTGATGCACCGGGCTATATGGGCTCAAATAAAATAACTGGGCCAAATAAAGCTGAAATGACCGTGCAAATTCCAACTTTAGGCGGGCGCGATCTTGCGGATATTGTTTTTGAAAATAAAGAGGGCGTGGAGTATCTCAAGGTTGGAAACCAATTATTTATCACACAGGATGCCATTAAACCTATCTATGCCGGCCCGCAATCATTGGTAACCATTCAAGCAGATGGATATGCGAGATGGTATGAAGTACCTGAGACAGCATCAGGCAAGTTGATGACAGTAGGGCTACCACCTAAAGGTTCCTTTGCTGTTTATGATGCGAATGGTGTGTGTGTGAATTTCTCTACTGTCAGTGGTCTTATGCAAGTTAAACTTCCGAGTAACGGGAAAATTGTATTTGTAAGCGATGTGGGTGCGAAGTTTGAATTGACAATCAAGTAGTAATAAACCATTCAATTGTATTTTATTAAAAAAAATCCTGTTACCCAGATCATTTATCTTGGTAACAGGATCTTTTATTTAAAATTCTTAGAAAACTCTTTTATTTTATCTACAAAAATCCCCTTGAGCTGATCAGTACCTTCTTTGGGAGCCTTATAGGCTTTATAACCACCAAAGGATTCGATGCAAACCGCAGCTTTTTTTAAATCATCTGGAAAATTCTTCTCAATTAATTCCTCCGTAGTCTTTGGTTTTTCGTTACAAATATAGTAGCCCATCTTCTTATTTAGTAACTCATCTTTATTTTTTTTGATAAAATCACGAATCGCTTTATATATCTTCTCGTCTCTTACTCCAGCACCTAAAATAATGCTATCAAATGCCTCAAGACTTGGCTTCTCTATTTCAATATTACAGATCTTACTCTGAGGAAGCTCTTCTGATAATACCTTTGCGCATTGCTCTGTTGCCCCTGATTTTGTAGCGTATAGAATAAGTACTGCCATAGTGGTCCCTCTTTTCAGTTTAAATGGTTCAGGTTTCAAAACACCCTCGCAAATCTAATATCTTGATAATCAAGATATTAACTATACTATCGAAAATGCAGATCTTTTGTCAAGTTAGCAACAAGTTCTCATGAGCTAATTAAAAACCCTTATTATGGTATCATAGGAATAATTAAGCTATCACTAACTACATCCTTTAAGAATCAAACGATAAAGAGAGGAGTGGAGATAAGTTGAGTATTATCGTAATGCTAGTCATCTATTTTTTGCTTGGAGTATTCGTGATTAAATTAGGCATCGATAACTCTAGAAGTACGCAAATATCAAAAGAAATATTAAATGAGTTAAGAGAAATCAAAGAACTAATGATAAGAAATAAATATGAATAACTTCTTAGAAGGAGGGCAACAGGATTGATCATTCCATTTTTATTATTAATTATTGCTTTTTCTGGTTATTTTTTAAGGATATGGATTGTTGGCCCGGATAAAGAAAAACTTTCTGACGACGGTAATGAGCTAAATATAAAAGGTAAATTAATACTTGGACTTATTGGATTAATTTCGGTGATTGTCATAATGATAGCTGATGGCGTACAGGGGATGGGAATGAAGTGGTTTTGGATTGTATTCATAATTATTTCCCTAGGATTTCAGTCATTTATTGATTGGAAATTTATAAAGCATACGAAACAACATATCGTTTCACTGATTTTGTTAGTTGAAGGTGTGGTGTTAGTTTATTTCCTTTTCTAATCGTTTGTACCATAAAGCCTAATCTCCTGTCAGCGTGCACAGGGGATTAGGCTTTTTTTGCTAGGATGCGTTTTCGTAATATGGAGGGCGATTATTCTCTATTTACAAGCTGGTTTCTCCCCCAAGGTATTCAAGAGAACGGCGTCACAACAGAAGCATACAAATCCTTTCCTTCGGGTCACTCTGCCAATGGCTGGACTATGATGCTGTGGATGATGTTTATGCCTTTCGCTAATAAATGGCGCAATATCATGCTTGTCTGTGCGGTAGTGTGGGGAATCAGCACCTCGACTAGCCGCGTCATTATGGGAGATCATTTTGCAACGGATGTATTATTTGGAGCATTTTGTATGCTGCTGTTCTGTAAGCTCTTTAAGGTTGATCTGTATCCTAATAGTCAGCCTAACGCTACCGCTCTGTTAAAAGATAAAAATGCCCCCTATTTTCGTTAAAATACGGACAGTTTAAATGAATCAGCTTCAGTACAATGCAATTAAGAAAGCGCTAACAAAATGCGGCGCAGGTGAGATGGTAGTATGAATGAAAATCAAATGCCATGGAGATAGCGAATTAGTTATGGGCTAGGGGATACCGCGTCAAATCTGATATTCCAGATGACAACACTTTACCTCATGTACTTCTATACGGATGTGTTTGGTCTGAACCCAGGTGCGGTAGCTGTAGTATTTCTTGTTGCACGGGTAATCGACGCGATCGTCGAGCCGTTTATTGGTGTCATGATTGACCGCACGCAAACAAAGTGGGGGAAATGCAGACCCTATTTTCTTTGGCTTGCTGTTCCTTTCAGTTTGACTGCAGTTCTTATGTTTTTGACGCCGGATTTTGGTGATACGGGCAAACTTGTATACGCATACATTTCGTACACCGTGCTCGGTATTATGTATTCCGGTATTAATCTACCACTGTCTGCAATCCTGCCAAGTCTGACTAGTAATTCTAATGAACGTAAAGTGATCAATACGGTTCGTATGATATTCGACGTGATTGGGGTTGTTACAGTTAGTGCTGGAACGATGTCGCTTGTGAAAGCTTTTGGTGGTGGCGATCAAGCAAAGGGTTTCCTGGTCACCATGATCTTGTTCTCAAGCATTGCACTGCTGTTGTTTCTAAACATGTTTGCGAACACTAAAGAACGCGTAAAGAGTTAATCCTGTGGATCCGTTTTGTGGCTATTGGGATACACAACTATAATTAGACGTTGGAGCTTACAGATATTCAACCAGGCTCGTATACGATCAAAAGACATACAATTAACAGACAAAATTGAAGCGTTTTCGACCTGTGGGTACGAATGGGGGCGCCTCATCCTATAGATGCTGACACCCTTAATTATTTGAAGCAAGTGAGCTGCCCGCAACTGACCTTTGAACAAATCGAAATAACGAGCACCTATTCGTTAATTAGTAAGTTGTCTCCGCATGAGGTGCAGTTGGTGGAATTGATGCGCTTATGATGGGGTTATTTACAACTGGACAGAATCCTGGGTTCGTTAGACAAAGCTCCTCGGAGTAGTGCGGTTGAAGCTTGGATAGCTCTGTGAAATAGTAGCTGATCATATGATTACCACTTGCCGATCCATTCTGAAATGACAGTGATAAAAAAGTGTGGATATGACTGTAATAGTACTTCGTTTCCCGTTTAGGTAGCCTGTATACATGTGGAGGCGCGTAGGTAAAAACATCAAAAAGATTCGCATAACGGTAACTCTTGCGGACGTATTGTTTAAAAGCATTAACGAAGTTAGGATCGCCTACACGTGGTGAGCCATAGGTGAACAGAATAGGTGAGAGGTGTGAGGTGTTGGCCGCAAGATCAATAGCACATAAAGTGGCGAGTGCTCCGCCAAGACTGTGACCAGTAATGTATAAGGTCTTATCGGGAGATAACTTAGCGACTGTAGAGATAATTCCATCGCGCGCTGATGAGTAGATATTCGTGAAACCGCGGTGGGTAAGGGTATCTTCTTTAATGTAATTGAATCTCTCTTGTGAGGCCATAACGTTTGACATCCAATCAGTTGTGGAGCTGGTTCCTCGGAAGGCAACGATAATCTCTTTTGGAGATTCCAAAATAAATCCAAAGCGTTCCCACACCTCGCTGATGGATCTTGCTTCAATCGTATCCACGATCTGATAACCTAATGGAACGATGAACGAACCATCTTTATTTGAGAACTGCGCATAGGTCTGTCCGCAGATAGCAGCTAGAAAGATAGCCCTTTGCTCTTGATCATTTTTGGTACCCATGTGCATCCCGCCCCTCTTCCTAAACTATATTAAGGGGACGAGGGAGAGATTCCTATATCATGCGAGACCCTGTACTAATGAAAGGGCTAAATTCAACACCGTTGAATACTTACTTCAGATTATCTGTTATTAGGAGGTTTAATATGAATCTAACTTTAGTGTACGTAAATGATTAATTTAAGGGTATTAATGAAGTGAAATGCCATGGTTTTAAAATCATTTGTCTTGAATGCGGGGAGCTTTGAGAAGTTTATGAATCGGAAAGCGTAGTAAGTAGTGTCATGGCTATTTCTATTGAAAAAAAAGATACCGTTCCACAGTAACTGTGAACGGTATCTTTTTTGGGGTTCGGGCAGATGAAACTGCCGAATGCGGCGTTCTTTTGTAACCTTGGGCGGACTCAGGAGATATTATTTGCTCAAAATCTATAAATATATTAAAAAGAGAGCTGACGGTTTTCCGACCACCTGCTCTCTTTATCGAACTAAAAATCAGGTATTAATCTCAGTCGCTGTTAATGTTCCTTCGTTAATTGTAATGGTAATATTACCTTCTCCAGGAATCGTTCCTGTTGCTCTTAAGGTGTAACTATGTTGCCCAACAGGAGGTCCCATATCACAGCATGTCAGTGCCGTTGTAATCGGGCTGTTGGCAGATACGGGAGTGTCACTTGCTGTACACAATAGAGTCACGCCATCCCGAAGGATAGTAAATGAAATGGTAGGACTAGCAGCAGACGGAGTCCACGTGGCATAGGCGGTAAGCCAGACAATGTTGCCGGGTTTATCTACAGTTATATTAACTGTGGCCAAATCGGCTACTGGGGCAGCAGTGGTAAGAACGATTCCAGCGAACTCAGCACAAGCAAATTCAATAAAGAGTCCTGGCGTTCCAGCCGGGCCTTGTGGTCCTGTAGGTCCAATAGGGCCTTGCACCCCTGCTGGGCCTTGCGGTCCTGTGGCCCCAATGGCACCTTGTAGTCCTGCGGGTCCTTGTGGTCCTGCGGGTCCCTGTGGTCCTGCTGGTCCTTGTGGTCCTGCGGGTCCTTGTGGTCCTGCGGGTCCTTGCGGTCCAGGAGGTCCCTGCTTTCCTGTAGTCCCAGTGGGTCCTTGCACTCCTGCAGGACCTTGTGGTCCTTGTGGTCCTTGTGGTCCTTGTGGACCTTGTGGACCTTGTGGTCCTGGAGGTCCTGGTGGTCCTGGTAATCTTCCCATAACACACACTCCTTTGAATAGTGGGTATATCTCACCCTGCCTACAATGTATTCCGTAAAAATAGATGTGTGTCAGTAGTCAAATGACTTGATAATATTGCCTACTATGTTGATGTCCCATGCATATTAGCTGAATTCACATATCCTACATCAAGGATACCATTTCATGCAGAAAGGGGATCAAGATGAAGAATGTTGAAACACTAGGTATTATGGTTACTAACGCCAGGCAACGGAAGGTGACTTTAAAAAATTACATGAAGAATCATCATTTTTCAAAATTAAGGATGTTCAGTTTTTCCCCAACTGATATTGATTGGGAGCATAGACGTATTAGAGGCCTTCATCTTCGTAATATGAAGTGGGAAACGGGTAGCTTTCCTTTTCCGAAGGTGATTTATAACCGTTGTTACAATTTAGAGATGGAGACTATTGATCGGTTGGAGCAGATTATTGGAAGGAACAAGTGTTTCAATCAAATTAACCAATTTGACAAGTTGGAGATTCATCAGGCTATAAATCGTTGGCTAAGTCCTCATGTCCCCGATACATTGCCTTACAGTAACGATAACTTGGAACAAATGATTCACCTTCATAAATTGGTTTTTTTGAAGCCCTGCCACGGCCATATGGGAAAAGGCGTTTATCGAATCGAACAGCGTGATACTGGAGAACTGCATATTTCTAACCACTATGTTATGCCCAGCATTATCGTAGGATCTATAAGTCAGTTACTTACCGAATCCGAACGGTTTGTAGGTCAAGTCCCCCATTTAATTCAAAAGGGGATATTTACCAATAATCTTAACAACCGCACTTTTGATATCAGGGTGCTTGTACAAAAAAATAAAAATGGTCTTTGGTCCACTACTAATGTTATCAGTCGAGTATCATACGCAGGCTGTTTCAATACAAGCATATACGAAAGAGCCTGCCTAACGATGGATGTGTTGAAGAAGCTATACCCGGCAAAATCTGTTAGGGATATGATGAATACCTTCTATAACTTAAGTTTACGAACAGCAGAGATCCTTGAGTTGGATTCCGGCATCCATTTATGTGAGGTTAGTGTAGATTTGGTCATTGACTTGGAAGGACATATTTGGATCATTGAAGTTAACGGTATGCCACAAAAAAGCCTTTATGATGAACTTCCTATATCCCGAAGAGCCATATACTCTCGTCCACTTGAATACGGCTATTACCTAAGTAAACGATAATTTTTTAGATGATCCAGCATATGCGGAATTACTTGTATAGGTTCTTGCCTTTGTAATGGCTAATGAAGTTCAATATCTCCGCAAGCCACGATATCATTCGAGGCCAGCAAGGCTGTGGGCGGCTGCTGCAGCCCTGAGAGCCGCTCCAGCTCCGCAGCAACCGTATGCTGTACTCTCTTTCTATAACAAAGAGGTGTATGAGAAAGCAGGTATAACAAAAGCACCTGCGACTTGGGACGAGTTCAGTTTAGGGGAAACGGTTAGTTGATTTAATTTATCTCGGCATTATCTGTTCCGGGGCCACTAATCTCGATTCCATTGTTTTCGTTATTTTAATCATTGGATCGACATCCAATAGCATTAGCACTTCAATCCATCTTAGTAGGATATACGAATACTGGTAATTACTCGGGTATTTTTGCTGCATCACTTCTGGTGTTTCTGCCCACGTTTATACTTTATCTTCTTGTATCCAGAAAGATCGTTGCTGGAATTACAATCGGTTCTATAAAAGGTTGAAGTAATAACCACCTAATAATTTAGGTGGTTATTTGCGTACCCATAAGGATTCCTTCGGGAAACTTAACTTGCGACAAGGAAACCCATACAGTACACTTTCTTTAACTAGTGCAAACCTAAGATAGCTTGGGAAAGAACATTGAAAAAGGAAGTGTTAAATAGTGGATTTAGAGATGGTCATACAGGAGCTGGAAGCGCTTGGCAAGGAACGAACCAAGAAAATATATATGTCTAATGGAGCAAAGGAACCACTATTTGGCGTGGCTACCGGAGCAATGAAGCCAATCTTCAAGAAAACGAAAATAAATCAGCCATTGGCTGAGCAACTTTACGCGACAGGGAACTACGACGCTATGTATTTTGCCGGCATCATTGCTGATCCCAATGCAATGACGGAAGCAGATTATGACCGATGGATGGATGCGGCTTATTTTTATATGCTGTCCGACTTTGTAGTGGCAGTAACCTTGGCAGAAGCGGACATTGCACAACAAGTTGCCGATAAATGGATAGCGAGTGGTGAAGAGCTGAGAATGTCAGCGGGCTGGAGCTGTTACTGCTGGCTGCTTGGCAGTCGGCCGGATGTTGAGTTTTCCGAAAGTAAGCTTGCCGGTATGCTTGAGATGGTGGAAAATACGATTCATGATTCTCCAGAACGTACCCAATACGCAATGAACAACTTCTTGTACACAGTGGCCGTATCTTATTCGCCACTTCATGATAAGGCCAGTGAAACCGCAAGAACTGTAGGGCCAATTGAAGTTGATAAGGATAAGGCAAAAAGTAAATTGATTCATGCGTACGCAAATATTCAAAAAGCAGTCGACAAAGCTCGGCTTGGTTTTAAACGCAAGCATGTAAGATGTTAATCTAACGAAGCTTCTAGAGAAGAAAAAGGAAAAAGGATTCCCTGAAACTTCACTCTGCGTTACTATATAGAAATGACTCAAGTGGGAGAGAGAAGGGGGAAAAGCATACATGGGCAACTTATTGGAAATTTTGCACAAGGAAGTCGTACCGGCAGAAGGCTGCACAGAGCCGATCGCAGTTGCGTATGCCGTCTCCTTGGCGGCAGAGCTTCTCGAGGAAGAAATAACGGGGATTCAGCTGCATCTCAGTGGTAATATTATTAAAAATGCAATGGGTGTGGGCATCCCTGGGACAGGCCAGACAGGTCTGCCTATCGCTGCAGCCCTAGGTGCGGTGGTCGGACGTTCGCACAAGGAGCTGGAAATCCTATCAGGCCTGACTCCGAATGAGCTGAAGCTGGCAAATGACCTGCTTGATCGAAAGCTGCTAAAAGTGGAGATCATGGACACTCCTGAAAAGTTATATATTGAAGCACATGTGAAGACAGAGAATCATACAGCGACTGCCATTCTTGCTAAGGAACACACTAATATAGAATATCTGGCTCTGGACGGGAAAAAAGTGACACCTAAGAAGTCTAAAGCTGATTGTGGCAAGCCTGGACTATCTGATACTGAAGCTTATGAAGGCTCTGTAGATCGGATATTCGAGTTTATAACTACGGCTCCATTTTCAGACCTTAGCTTCCTCTTGGAAGGTGCTCGGATGAACAAAGCGATTTCGGAAGAGGGACTCCGAGGCGATTATGGGTTGCAAGTAGGGAAGAAAATGAATCAGCAATCTGCTGTGAATTTGTTCGGCAATGATGTAGCGAACAAAATTATTGCGGCCACTGCTGCGGCTTCAGATGCTCGTATGGATGGCAGCGCAATGCCTGTGATGACAACAGCGGGTAGCGGTAATCAAGGCATCGCCTGTACGCTTCCTGTTATATCTTTGGCGGAATTACTTGGCAAGGATGAAGAGACGCTAGCTCGGGCGCTTGCACTAAGTAATCTGGTCACGGTGCATATCAAACATTATATTGGGCGGTTGTCGCCTTTATGTGGATCAGGAATTGCAGGAGGAGTTGGAGCGAATAGCGGGATCATTTACCTCATGGACGGCACTCTTGAGCAGATCAAGCATGGGATACAGAATACGATAGCCTCTTTATCAGGAATGATTTGCGACGGTGCAAATTCAACCTGTGCGCTGAAGATATCTACGTCCACCAATACGGCGATTCAGGCAGCCACACTAGCGATGAACAATATTGCTCCTTCGACCAAGGATGGAGTTATTTTTGAGGAGGTCGAAGACACTATCCGCAACATGGAGCGGCTGGTTCAGGAAGGTCTGGCGGATACTGACAAGACCATCTTAAATATCATGCTCTCCAAAGGCGGAGCGAATTAGCTTCCTTTAAGGTAATAACAGGTTAGAACATCATAATTTAAGACCGTCTGGTTCCCTACATGAATGGCAGGAGACTGGGCGGTCTTTTTATCTATTCAGTAAGGGTATTTGTTATTGCGAAGATTTGCATTAAATTTTAACATAACTTATTCTGAGATCATAAAGGCATAGACTGATGGTATAAAAAGGAGATATTATGACGGAGAAGATAGATATAGGATGGAACTTTGAGAACAGTTATGCTCATCTGCCGGAATCCATGTTTACAAGGATCAAACCAACTCCTGTGCGTAAGCCGGAGTTAGTTATTTTAAATGAAACATTGGCTACTGCCTTAGGGCTGAATAGCACAGCACTACATAGTAAGGAGGGTGTTCAGAATCTTGCTGGCAATGAAGTCCCTGAAGGTACTGTAACGCTTGCTCAAGCGTATGCTGGACATCAATTCGGACATTTTACCATGTTAGGTGACGGCCGAGCTGCGCTGATTGGTGAGCAGATCACACCCCAAGGTGAACGCGTAGACATTCAGCTTAAGGGCGCGGGAAGAACACCATATTCTCGTGGTGGCGATGGCCGAGCCGGACTTGGACCGATGCTTCGTGAATATATCATCAGCGAAGCCATGCATGGTTTGGATATTCCTACCACTCGCAGCTTGGCAGTGGTAACTACTGGAGAAACGATCATTCGAGAAACAGAGCAGCCTGGTGCTATTCTGACCCGAGTGGCTGCAAGTCATCTACGGGTGGGCACCTTTCAATATGTTGCAGCGTGGGGTACTGTTGAGGATGTCCGTACTCTGGCAGATTACACATTACAAAGACATTATCCGGAAGCTGTTTCTCAAGAGAATCGTTATCTTTTCCTGCTTCGGGAAGTGATTGCACGTCAGGCTGAATTAATTGCCAAGTGGCAGCTGGTTGGATTTATTCACGGAGTAATGAATACCGACAACATGGCGCTTAGCGGAGAAACGATTGATTATGGTCCTTGCGCCTTCATGGATGTGTATCATCCAGAAACGGTATTCAGTTCCATTGACCAGCAGGGTCGTTATGCCTATGGCAATCAACCGGGTATTGCCTCTTGGAATCTCGCGAGATTCGCGGAGACTCTCCTGCCATTGCTGGCTGATGATCAAGAAGAGGCGATTCAGCTCGCTGAAGAGGAAATTGCAGATTTTAAAGAGCGGTCTTACAAGCACTGGCTCTCAGGTATGAGAGCAAAGCTCGGAATCTTCAACGAAGAGGTAGAGGATGTAGCGCTAATTGAGGATCTGCTAGATTTGATGCAGAAATATCGGGCAGACTATACCAATACCTTCCGTGCCCTAACTTTAGAGAAGCTGGAAGAAACCGCTCTGTTTGGTGCAGCGGAATTTACGAAGTGGCAAGAGTTATGGCAGGCTAGACTTAGCAGACAGCAGCAATCGAAAGAGGTTTCGCTGCAGCTAATGCGCAATAGTAATCCTGCGATCATTCCGCGGAACCACAGGGTAGAAGAAGTACTCCAAGCGGCAGTACAACAGGAAGATTACAGTGAGATGGAGCGATTGCTTAAAGCTCTTTCCAATCCTTACGCTTATTCCCCTGAACAGGATGAATACTCGGCACTACCTGAGGAATCAGCACGTCCATATCGAACCTTCTGCGGCACTTGATTTGCTAATAATTAGTATTTAAATAATGAGGTGAAGTAAGAATGTTTCATGCATATGATGTTCTGGCTAACCAGTTGCTAGCTAATGCGAATGATCCAAGTTGGTATGTGCCCTTTGAGGTAGCCGTAAAAGACTTAAGCGAAGAAGAAGCTTTTTGGAAAGTAACGGAAGAAAGCAATAGTATTGCTGAGATAGTGCAGCATCTGCTCTACTGGAATGAAACTTGGCAAACAAGGTATAAAGAAAAGAGTGTCCATGCGGTTCCTTCAGTGGATAACAATAATACCTTTGTCGTTGCAGAAGGAGTAACGTTCCAAGAGCTTCAACAACAACTCTTAGAAGTTCTTTTATGTTGGCAGGAACTGATTACAAAGGAACAATTGGATGCCGATGTTCAAGAATTCCAAGGCAGTCAGTGGTGGGAAGTAATAGGCAATGTGACAACACATAACGCGTATCACGTAGGGCAAATCGTTTTTATTCGAAAGATCCAAAAGAGTTGGAATCGCACTATGAAGTGAATTGAAGGACGTTAACGGATGTACATTCATCTGGCTAACGTCTTTTTTGCGAATATCAATGAAGATAAGTTGCGCAAAATACTTACATATACTTATAAAAACTTATTTAATACTTGCAAATACTTACTTAATAACTTATGATGACTTTAGGAGGTGCATACATGATGTTTCAAGAGGAGAGATTGTTAAAAATACTCGAATATTTGAAACAACACCAATCGATGAGTGTTCAAGAGATCTGTACGCAATTTGATGTATCCAGAGATACCGCACGTAGGGATATTGTTAGATTAGTACAAGAAGGTGTTGTGATCCGAACGCATGGAGGGGTATCGTTACCTGAGTTACAAAAAGAATTGTTATCTTATCAGGATCGATTGATCGATGAATCTGAGAGTAAGCAGAGGATAGGGAAGGCTGCGGCGCAGCTTATCCAAGATCATGAGACTGTGATTTTAGATGTATCTACCACCGTGCAATTTGTAGCAGAACAGATCAGTGCGAAGGATATTACGGTTGTTACGCACTCGATTGATAACGTAGGGATCTTGTCACAGCGGGAGGATCTGCAAATTTATGTTCTTGGCGGTTACTTGAATGTGAAAAACCGCCTGTTATATGGCCCTTCTATTATCGATAAACTTAGTGAAATCCGTGCTGATAAAGCCTTTATTGGAGCATCCGCGATCTGTGCTGATGGACTCTACTATCCATATGAAGAAGATGTGCGGGTGAAGAGAGAAATGGCCCGAAGATCAGATCAAGTCATCTTAGTGGCTGATCACACCAAATTTATTGGAAAATCATTTTTCCGCCTAGACTTTGAGTTGGTTGACATTCTAATTACCGATCGGGAACTCCCAAGTGAGATCAGAGAAATTCTAGATCAGAAGAACATCACAGTAATTGAATGTCCAGAAGAAACTGAAGAGACTCGAGAGCAAGACTGATAACGAAACAGAGGAGGATATTTATGTCTTATATTCTGCAAAATGTACAAGTGGTGCTTCAGAATCGTATTGTCCCAGCGGCTAATGTGTGGATTTCTGAAGGGAAAATCATAAAGATAGATACAGAGGATCTTTCGATTCCAGAGGGACAACATGAACGGATCGATGGTGGTGGTCATTTGTTAGTACCCGGGATGATAGATGTTCATATTCATGGCGCCAATGGCTTCGATATGATGGACGGTACGGAAAAGAGTATTCAAGAGGTCTCAAGTGCTTGTGCTTCATCTGGCTGTACCTCATTTTTGGCTACATCTGTGAGTTCTACGCTAGAAGATCTTTTAGAAATGATTCGTAGTGTCAAGCGTGTGATTGGACATGAAGTGGGTGCAAAGATCGCAGGTATTCATTTAGAAGGACCTTACTTGAACCCGAAGCGAAAAGGAATGCAGAACGAAAAGTATCTACGCCATCCCAACTTAGAGGAAATGAACCTGATTTTTGAAGAAGCGGGTTCACTCATTAAGATGGTTACAATCGCTCCGGAGTTGCCGGGAGGGATGGAGCTCATTTCCTTTTTGAAAGAAAAGGGTGTAGTTATAGCCATCGCTCATTCGGATGCCACATATGAAGAAGCTAAACAAGCCTTTGCGTCGGGGGCAAGTCATGTTACGCATTGTTTTAATGGCATGCGGCCTATCCATCATCGGGATCCAGGGGTAATTGTAGCTGCTTTTGAAGAGAAGCATGTAAGCCTTCAAGCGATTGTGGACAACGTCCATCTGCACCCTGCAATTATTCGATTAATGCATACCTTGAAAGGACCAGAAGGAATGGTCTTGATTACAGATGCACTGCAAGCTATGGGATTAGGTGATGGGGATTATATGTTCGGAGGCCATCATGTTACGGTATCCGAGGGGGTAGCGAGACTGAAGGATGGAACCCTAGCTTCAAGCACAGTGACTATGAATGAAGCTTTACGTTACACTGTCGAAACTGGAATTCCATTGATAGACGCCGTAAAGATGGCTTCAACTACGCCGGCCAATATTCTTGGACTTCAACAAAAGGGGACGATAACATCCGGCTTTGATGCTGATCTGGTCCTCTTGGATGATGAATTTAAAGTGTGCTGGACAATGGTGAATGGTCAAATTTCATAAATCATGATGAATACAGGTTACTTCTGCTCAATGCAGTTGTAACCTGTATTCATGTGCGGTTATGCCAAACACGCTTTTAAAATGCCGGTTCAAATGAGTTAAATCCACAAATCCACAATCTACTACAGCGGCATAGATATCCTTAGTTTTCTCAATGGACTGCTTGGCATGCTCTACCTTGCAATTTAAGAAAAATTGATAAGGTGATATTCCTGTATGTGTCTTAAACTCTCGGATAAATTGATATTTGGAAAGTCCAAACTCTTTACAGAGATCATCTAGTTTCAGTACATGTTCTAAACTGCAGTACATCATTTCCTTTGCTTTTTTGACAAATTTATTATTTATCCTGTGCTCTGTAACTAGTTCAGTATTAGATACTAGATGAACCAGGTTTAACAACAGCTCATTGCACATGGACTCCTCTTTGTCATTCTGGATGGCATGGCTTAGCGCTAATATGCACTGTGCCAATTTGTCATCGTAAAGGATGGGAGAGGCAAAGCGGAGTTCTTTTTTTTCAAGGATCTCTTGTATCAAGGTTGGCTTGATATATAGCATGACATAATCAATACCTGCTTTATCATATGAATTGCCGTCATGCGTTTGCTCGGGATTAAATAGCATTACGCCATTTTTATGAGAGGATTGCAAGCTACCATCAAGGTTATATTGCTGAATGCCACGTAAGGTAACACCGATTGCGTATTCCTCATGGCAATGTTTTTTATAAGTGAAATCACTCATGCTAGCTGACAATGTTAGGATATCTGCTGACTTTTTATAGTTGAATTTCTCCACGCTCTTAACCTCCACGACTTATAGGATTCCCGATATCATAATGGCAGAGTATACTAAAAATAGTGCCATCAGCGTATTTAGAACTTTTTGGTGATTTTGCAGAAATGCTCTGAAGATTGCCCCAAATACAACCCATGTCGTAAAAGCAAAAAATCCGATCACAGTTATAATTATAACAAACATAAATAAGGTGAGAGAAGAAGTATAGAACGGCATTACATAGCTGGGAATGACTGTTAAAGTAAATAAGAGCACTTTAGGATTCACAAGCTGCATAAGTAAACCCGACCGAAAATTGGCATTTGGATTAGGCTTGTCTTCCATTGCACCCATTTTAAAGATTTTATAAGCAAGATAGAGCATATATATACTTCCGACGACTTGCATAATGATCAGGATATTTGGGATGACCTCCACCAGAACACGATTCATCAAGGTAGAAAGAATAAGCAACAGACCAAAAGCCATCGTAGCCCCGTATACATACCGCATGGTTTTCTTAGCCCCTGAATGTTGCACGGAAGAAAGAATAACAATATTGGCAGGACCGGGTGAACATGTAACTACAATGCAATAGAGAAAAAAGGAAATTATATTCATGATGACCTCCAGTAAAAGTTGTCTTATGAATATAAACCTCATAACTGGATTGTTTATAGTACATTATTGCAGAGGAGATCAACATAATGAATGAGACAAAGCATTTAACTATTAGTACACTCACCGAGGGCGATTATGTATCTGCATGCCGGGTATTTGAAGAATCAATATCGGATGCCTTTTACAAAGAGGGATTAGGTCACTTACTTGAGGATATACAAAGTGAAACCGATCATAAAAAGCAAAAGGCGCTATCTTCACTGGAACAGGCAAACTCGGATATTTATTTCTTTATCGCTAAAATCAATGAGAAGGTTGTGGGTACGATTTCCTATGGTCCCTGTGGTGAGACTATTCAAATCTGTGCAGAACATCAGTTGGATCATTTGGGGGAATTGGGGAGTTTATACGTGTTGCCAAGCTATCAGGGGCAAGGGATTGGTTCGGCATTAATTAAGAAAATGACGATATTTCTAAACGAACAAGGGATAGAGCAATTTTGTTTGGACAGTGGCTATAAACGTGCACAAATCAAGTGGAAGCGTAAATTTGGGGAGCCTTATAAGGTAGTAAAAGATTATTGGGGACCCGATTCCGATCATATGGTTTGGTTGTGTAATGTAAGAAGTGATTAAATGGAAATTGTACATCATATGAAACGATAGCGTCGTAATATTATATATATAATGTCGCATTTCCCTACTAATAAAGGGCTTTGTTCTGTGATATTTTATTAGTAGATGTCAGAATAACATATATACGGGAGGCACAAGCAAATGACAATTAGAATTGGTAAGATTAGCTATTGGCATGTACATGCTTGGGACTATACGAAGCAAGCTCAAGAACATGAGGATACTGTATTAGCTGCAGTTTGGGATGAAGATGCAGAGCGTGGGAAAAAAGCTGCTGAAAGCTTAAATGTTCCTTTTTTCGAATCACTGGATGACCTGCTTGCGCAAGAGGATATAGATGCCGTCATAGTGGATGCGCCGACCAATGTGCACAGAGATGTAATTGTTGCTGCGGCTAAAGCGGGCAAACATATTTTTACGGAAAAAGTAATTGCCCCTACACATAAAGAAGTTGAAGAGATCATAAGCGCAGTGGAAGAGAACGAGGTGAAGCTGACCGTATCCTTGCCACGTCTAAATGATGGATACGCATTAACGATTCAAGAAGTTCTAAGTCAAGAACTGCTCGGAGAGATTACTTACGTTAGAGTTCGCTTATCCCATAATGGGGCTACAGAAAACTGGCTTCCCGATCATTTCTATAGCTTGGAACAATGTGGTGGCGGAGCTTTGATTGATCTGGGCTGTCATCCTATGTATTTGACGAAGCTTTTCTTAGGTCAAGATGTGACCGGTGTAAGTGCTAATTTTGGTTACGTAACGGGCAAGGAAGTAGAAGATAATGCAGTGGTAACATTATTTACGAATTCAGGAGCAATTGGTGTGGTCGAGGCTGGTTTTGTGAATAGTCATTCGCCGTTTACCATCGAGGTACATGGAACCGAGGGAACTCTTCTTTACGGAACACCAGAGGATAAGCTTCTTCTTAGAAGTAACAAATCCGCTGACAAAGAGGAAGGATGGAAAGAAGTAGCGCTACATGCTAATCGTGAAAGCGCATTCCATCAGTGGGTTAATCATATCCAAAAGGATACTATCGCCACCGAGAATGTTCAAATTGCTGTGGAGCTTACGAGATTAATGGAAGCGGCGAATCGTTCTGCTAAAGAAGCTCGTATGATTCGGTTAGTAGATCTAGACGCTTAACCGGTCTCCACCTGTTAGGAGGATTTAACATTGAGTAACTTTCCCTATGAGATGATGTTTGAGAAGCATGATATGCTCGAAAGATTGGATATTTCAATCCAATGGGGACATTACGAGATAACAGTTCTTAGATTTCATTTGACCTCTTTTCCGCCGGGAAGAGTCATAGATTTCCATAATCATTCTGAATTCGAATTTCATTTTATTCCAAGAGGAAAGGGAGAAGTGACTCTTGGCGATTTAAAATACCCCTTGTCTGAGGGAATGTTTTATTTAACCGGACCGGGTGTCATGCACCGCCAAGAGGCGGATCCAGATGATTCTATGGAAGAACTGTGTCTACATGTGGACATCAAAGAGAAGATCAGAGAGGAGGTAGATCCTTGGGAGGTTGCGGAGGCTGAGACCTGTGTTCAGAAGCTAAAGCAGCTACCACTAGTTCCAGCGCAAGACTATCACAGCGCTATGAAATGTTTTCTTGAAGCCTATGAAGCTTGTGAAGGTAAACTAACGGGATATTACACTTCCATTAAACATCTCGTAATCAGCATTTTATTAAAGGCAGTAAGAGCGTATGATGCAGGTGGAATTCGAACAGAAGCACCTGTTAGAGATATGTCAACTTATCGGTACCAATACGCCATTCAATATATGGAAGCTAATTATTCAGGAGCTGTTACCTTGGAGAATGTTGCGGAAAAACTGAATATTAGCGCGAGGCAGTTGCAACGAGTATTTAAGCAAGTGGATGCTGACAGATCGTTTAGTCGATCGCTTGAGGACATTCGATTACAAGCGGTCTGCCGGAAGCTAGAAGAGAGTAGTTATCCGATAGAACAAATTGCTAAATCGGAAGGATTTACGAATGCCACGTATTTGCATATCGTATTTCGCAAGCGTTTAGGTATGACACCAGCAACTTATCGAATACAAAACAAACTAATCAGAAGTGAGGGTGAAAGATATGAGTAAAGTGTTTCGCGTAGGAATTATTGGATGTGGTGGAATTGCGAACGGCAAGCATCTTCCAAGTTTGAGCAAGCAAAGTAAAGTGGAGATCGTAGCTTTTTGTGACATTATTAAAGAACGTGCAGAAGAAGCAGCGGAGAAATACGGTACTAGCGAAGCTGCTGTATATACGGATTACACAGAACTATTAAAAGATCATTCGATTGATATTATTCATGTGCTTACGCCGAATGATGCTCATGCAGAAATTTCAATTGCAGCCCTTGAAGCAGGAAAACATGTTATGTGCGAAAAACCAATGGCCAAGACGGCAGCAGATGCCAAACGAATGGTGGAAGCAGCGAAACGTACAGGCAAGAAACTAACCATTGGATATGACAACCGCTATAGAGAAGACAGCTTATATTTGAAAAAAGCATGTGAGTCCGGGGAGCTTGGTCACATCTATTTTGCAAAAGCACATGCCATCAGACGCAGAGCGGTACCGACATGGGGAGTATTCCTCGATGAAGAGAAGCAAGGTGGAGGGCCTCTGATTGATATCGGAACCCATGCGCTGGATCTAACGCTGTGGATGATGGATAACTATAAACCAAAAGTCGTGCTGGGCACTAAATATCACGAACTGTCTCAAAAAGAAGAGGCCGCCAACGCTTGGGGACCTTGGGACCCTAAAAAGTTCACCGTAGAGGACTCAGCCTTTGGGATGGTCGTAATGGAGAATGGCGCTACAATTATGCTGGAAGCGAGCTGGGCACTCAATTCTCTGGATGTGCATGAAGCGAAATGCAGCTTGAGCGGGACTGAAGCAGGCGCAGATATGAAGGACGGACTTAGAATTAATGGAGAGAAATTCAGCAAGCTGTACACCAATAAAATTGAGCTTGGGGCAGGCGGCGTTGCTTACTATGAAGGAAAAGCAGAAAGTGCACCTGACATCGAATTAAGAAAGTGGATCGAGGCTATTGAACAGGATAAGGACCCGGTTGTAACACCTGAACAGGCCTATGTTGTTTCGCAAATATTAGAAGCGATTTATGAATCTGCACAAACGGGTAAGGCTGTGTATTTGGATTAGATTTTTGACAAGCATAGCGATATAGAGTAATATCCACTTGTGATTTAATTACAGGGATCTGAGACA
The DNA here is from genome assembly GCF_976954365.1 of Paenibacillus sp. Marseille-Q9583. Classification (NCBI taxonomy): domain Bacteria; kingdom Bacillati; phylum Bacillota; class Bacilli; order Caryophanales; family Paenibacillaceae; genus Paenibacillus; species Paenibacillus sp. Marseille-Q9583. The sequence continues at coordinate 28,049 of NZ_CDRJTB010000052.1, read as the reverse complement.
AGACTCTCTCTTTACTGGGAGAGTTTTTTTGTTTTTTTTGCATGTTTGAATACTGGGTTATAGGGGTGAAGAGCATGAATACTGTAGAACGCAATCAAGTACTTATTGTGGAAGATGACGATAATATTAGACGGTTTATAGCTATCAATTTAACGAATAGTGGGTTTGTGGTTAGTGAGGCTGCTTGTGGAGAAGCAGCATTGCAGAGCTTTGAGGCGAACCGGCCAGACGTTATTGTTCTGGACATCATGTTGCCGGATTTAAATGGGTTTGAGATCTGCCGGAAGCTAAGAGAGCAGGATCCTGGGGTCATCATCATTTTTTTAACAGCACGAGGACAAGATCTGGATAAAATCAATGGCCTTGAAATGGGTGCCGACGATTACATTGTGAAACCTTTTAACCCATTAGAACTGGTGGCACGGATCAAAGCGATATTGCGTCGTACAGAAACAGCTTTAAAACCGCAAAAAACTATCCTTCAAGCTGGACCGATTCGCCTGGATTTGAACTCGAACAAGATATTTAAGCACGATGACATTATTGAATTAACCCCGAAGGAATTCCAGTTGATGAAGACCTTTTTAGAGCATCCGGATACAGCATTATCTAGGAATGAATTAATGAACCTGGTCTGGGGTGAGGATTTTATTGGTGATCCAAAGACAGTAGATGTTCACGTGCGTAAGCTAAGAGAGAAGATTGAAGAGGATGCCTCTAACCCGCATTGGATTGAGACTGTATGGGGGCTCGGATACCGCTTTCGAAAGGATGGTTGAAGAATGGGTATTCAGAAAAGATTAGTAGGAAGCTATTTTGTAGTGATCTGTCTTACTGTGCTCATTCTTGAGATTATTCTTAATTTATCTGTACGTTATTATTATTTTCATAATATAGAGCAAACCCTGATGAATCAAGCAGAACTGTCGGCTTCTTTTTATCAGCAATATTTTAGCGACGAGGATTTAGCGGTACAATCGGATAGGTTGTTAAAGGGCTTTGCCAGTCATTCCGATGCACAGGTACAGATTATTAATGCTGAAGGTCGGCTGTTGCAGGATTCTAATGGGATCCATGGCGATTTTACGATGACAGATAACATGGATGTGCAAGCAGCCATACAAGGGCAGCCCGGCAGTTGGAAGGGTGAGGACCCTGTAACTGAGGAAGCTATTTTTACGGTGTCCTATCCTTTACAAGCCAAAGGTAACATCGTTGGGGAAGTAAGGTTTATTACCTCCTTAACGGAAACGATACATACAGTTAATCAAATTGCGGTTTTGCTGATCGGGGTAGGTTTGCTCGTGATTGGTATTGTCACTTTGCTTGGATTATTACTATCTTGGACCATAACCAGATCCATTAAAGATCTGAAACAGGCAGCAGATCAAATGTCCGAAGGAAATTTCAGCATAAGAGTACAAAAGCGTTATCAAGACGAGCTTGGTTCCTTAGCAGATACATTGAATATGATGGCCAGTCGAATCTCGAAAAGTGAACAGCTTAAGAATGATTTTATCGCATCCGTATCCCATGAACTGCGTACACCATTGACCTCGATTAAAGGCTGGGTAATCACCTTGAAGGCGGGTGGGGAGAGTAACCAGGCTCTGTTTCATGATGGGCTAGATATCATTGAATCTGAAAGTGACAGGTTAACTCATATGGTGGATGAATTATTGGATTTCTCCAAATTGGATAACGGAAGAATCGCAATTCACCTCACGACTGTGGATCTAACAGAGCTGTTGCAGCATATTGGCAGACAACTCACCCCTAGAGCAACCCGACAAGGCATCTTGCTCGAAGTGAAAATAGAAGAGAATCTGCCTGTCATTCATGCTGACGAGAATCGTGTGAAGCAAGTCATGATTAATCTCATTGATAATTCGCTCAAATTTACTAGTTCCTCAGGTCGAATTCATATTACTGCCCATACGGTTCCAGGGAAAGTTGTAATTACAGTTGAGGATACTGGGTCAGGCATCGCAGAAGCGGATTTAGAGAATGTGCGGCGAAAATTCTACAAAGGGGATCAACAGGCGTCAGGCAGCGGTTTAGGACTGTCCATCTCGGAACAGATCATTACATTGCATCATGGCGAGCTGCGAATAAGCAGTATTTTAGGCAAGGGGACGATTGTCCAATTTGACTTGCCGATATAAATAGAGCTCAAATTTAACTATTTCATAACCACTTTCATCTCTTTCATAGATAAAATACTATATATGCGGACAAGCGAGGAGTCGATGATCCAAATGCCGAGCAAATTTATAACAATAGGTGCTATGTTAACAACGATACTTTTGCTTGGAGGATGCGGAGTGCCGGCGACACCAGGAGAGCTGATTAAGCCTCCATCATCAGAAGCAAGCCTGCAGCGAGACAAAACGAGCCAGGAATTTATCAAATGGCTTCCCGACAAAGCTCAATTGATAACTCCGTTGGATGGACAAGAGGATAATGCTATCTCCTTTGGGGATATGGATGGAGATGGTATCGACGAAGCTGTAGTTGTATATGAGTACAGCAAAAACAAAGGTTCTTCTATAAAAGCAATGCTGCTTAGGCAGGAAAATGAAGCGTGGCAAAAGATTTCGGAGGTTGAGGGGTTTGGGTATGGCCTGGATTATACCGGATTTTATGATGTCGATGATGATGGCCATAACGAGCTTGCGTTGGGCTGGTCATTGGGCGAGGCAGGGAACGGACTGGATATTTATACGCTAAGTGAAGATAAGTTAAAGCTGTTATCGAAGAAGGCGTATCAGGACAAGTCTGATCTGAGATAATCATTCCACTTTATAATCCGCTGCACTTCAGCTTCATCTTGAAACAAGATGTACTAGTGCTCAGGCGGATTATTTATGATGCTCATTTTGCAACAAGAAAAATACAGAAATTAAATAGAGGTTGTATCATGTTTATCTCCACCAAAATTGCAAAGCTGGACAGATCCGTACTTTTTCTCGTAACATGCCTAGTTGGTATGGGTACTGTTGCTATTTATGGCGCGACTACGGATACACGGTTAGATGGTCTTTACATCAGTTCGTTGTATTTATTTGCTTTATTTTGCATACCCATGTTATTCATCGCACTGGTAGATTATAAGATTCTATTAAGCTGGTTAGCATATCTCTTTTATAGCGTAGGTATTGGTCTACTTGTGCTAGTCAAGCTGGTTGGGGAAAACCTCAATGGTGCCGTGCGTTGGTTAAGTATTGGAAGCTTTCAGCTCCAGCCCTCCGAACTGGCTAAAATATGTACGGTGCTGCTCATTGCTCATCTATTGGGTAAACGAGAAGGACAGCAACTTCGCTTTTTTCAAGATTTAGTGCCGGTTTGTTTCGTTTTTTTTATTCCTTTTATTTTGATCATGGATCAACCCGATTTGGGTACAGCGCTCGTTTTTGCGGGCATATTGCTTAGTATGCTTTGGATAGGTAACATCCGTGCTCTATATATGATCTTGATCCTCGGTGTGGTGATCATTTCGATTGGCACGATACTATGGCTCTATTATGCCAACTTCGATTTGTTATCCAAGATTGTCGAGCCCCATCAATTGTCACGAATTCAGGCTTTTTTGGACCCGCAGAGTGATCCCGATAAATCTTGGCATGTCAAAAACGCAATGATAGCCATTGGCTCCGGTGGATTATCGGGTAGTGAAGGTATTTTTTTGCGAAAAGGATATATTCCATACGCGTATTCCGATTCGATCTATGTAGTCATCGGTGCAAAATACGGTTTTATAGGTTCATCCATTTTGCTGATGCTATATTTATTGCTCGTCTATCGAATGATCTTTATCGCACTCGAAAGCAGGGATCATGCAGGGGCATATGTTGTCACCGGGTTTATCGCCATGATTATCTTTCAAGTTTCTGTTAACCTTGGAATGCATCTTGGATTGCTGCCCCTGACGGGGATATCCTTGCCGTTTATTAGTTATGGAGGTAGTTCATTACTTACTAATATGATTGCGATTGGCATAGTGCTGAGTGTGAAAGTCCATAGGGATGAAAGCACGGATTGAAAAAGCTACTGGAACTGAGTGGAGGGAATTATGACTAACAAACGCAAATGGACAACAACTCGTAAAATTCTGACGAGCATTGGACTTATCTTAGGCGTAACGATTATCGGAATTGGAGTATATGCAGGGTATTTATACAAAAAGACGGATAACGCGATAGAGCGCATGGCTGCTCCAGTCAACGTCCAGCCAACCGCTGCCCCAGAGGAAAAAAAGGAAACGGTATCGGTTGAACCTATGATTTTTCTGCTTGCCGGGGTAGATAGTCGGGACGGTGGTGGTGGGGTAATGAATACCGATGTGTTAATGCTTGTTAGCTTCAATCCTGACACGAAGTCGACGAGTTTCTTATCTATACCGAGGGATTTGTTGCTAAAACCTAAATCGTTGCCCTCTCGCAAAGCTAATTATTATTATGCTTACCATTACATAAAAGATAAAACTGAAGCTATCCCTAATACAAAAGAGTTTTTCAGCAATTTACTAGGTCTGCCAATTGATCACATGGTCGTAGTGAATTTTGATGTGCTGAAGGAGACGGTTGACTTGCTTGGCGGGCTAACCATTGATGTCGATATGGATATGAAATATATCGATTCCGCAGACGGGACGAACATTGACTTAAAGAAGGGCTTGCAGAAGCTGGATGGCAAACATGTGCTTGATTTTGTGCGTTACCGCAAATCGAATCAAGGAACGGCTGAATCCTCCGATTTTCAGCGCAATGATCGACAGCAGCAAGTAATTAAGCAGATTCTGGATAAGCTAGGGAATTTCCAAGGCGTGTCCCAATGGGGGAATGTATTGGACATCATCGGTGAAAATGTGAAGACAGATATTCCACAAGCGGATCTCCAGCGATGGTTGTTGAACTTTCCTAAACTCAAACCAGATCATATCAATTCCTTACATGTGGAATCTCTTTGGAAGAGTCCATACGTGTATGTGAATAAAGAGGATCTTAAACAAGCACTTACTACTCTGAGTACGGAAGCGGGCGTTAGCTCCGAAAGTTCATTGCACTTGGAGAATATTGGGACGGTAGATTGAAAGGTTATCACTTAAACTGCTCTTAGGAGCAGTTTTTTTGTGTTCCACTAATAATCCCGATAACCAGTAAAGTAATCCGCCAACGGGTAGAGGCCTGACTTCCAGGCATAGTACCATGAACACAGCGATTATGAATCGTATATTGTTTTGGTTTACTTGAGAGGAGAAGGGAATTTCATGAAATACAGACAGAGTATTATGTTTCTAATCGTACTTACAGGGATGATATCGATAGCCGCATTTAATCCGATTATTGGCCCGCTTGCTCGGAATTTGGGACTTAGTGATTTTCAATCAGGGTGTTTGGTATCGGTAGCAGGACTTTGCTGGCTGCTCGGAGGATATTTCTGGGAAAAACAAACATTCATGAGCCGAAAATGGCTGCTCGCTTCGATTATGTTCGTCTATATGGCAACACTAGTCATTTTTGCACTGCTGGCTGATTATGCAGTACATGCTGAAAGCAAAACTAGCCTATTTTGGAGTTTCTTTATACTTCGCGCAATCGCTGGCTTTTTCTTTGGAGGTATTCCGGCATTAGCACAAGCTTATGTTATGGGTTGGAGTACAAAAGAGACCCGTACTCAGGGAATGGCATTATTCGGTGCAGCCAATGGACTTGGCTTCGTAGTAGGACCTGCAATGAGCGGGGGAATGGCTTCGCTGGGACTCACCTCACCAATGTACGCCGCAGCGATATTATTATTCACCTTGGCTATTTTATTTCTAGTGTTTATTCCTAAAGAAAAGAATATCGGGATCGAACGGCAGGCGATTTCACTTTCACCCAACGACAAACGGATACGCCTCTATTTATGGATTGGACTATTACTATCGTTTGCTCTGAATATCGTGCAGGTTACTATCGGTTTTTTTGTGCAAGACAGCCTTGGATACAGTACCCAGCAAGCCACTCAGTTAATTGGAACGGGTCTGGCTATCTCGGGAGTAATGGTGGTGCTCTCACAAATTGTGATCAGCAAATATCTCAAATGGCATCCTAAAAAGGTGCTGCTCGTAGGGCTATTATTTGTGGCTTTGGGTTTGCTAGGCTTGTTATTGTTTATCAGATTTGCGTATGTGGATTTTACATTCTTGGGAATTGGCATCGGCTTTACATTGCTTGGCTACAGTGCGGGTGCTTCAATGGCGGTTCAAGATCAGGAGCAAAGAAGCGTTGCTTCCTTTATTGCGGCCCTGCAAGGGGGCGGATCATTCATAGGTCCAGTTATAGGAACAGCTTTATACACCGCAAATATGGCGCTTCCGTATTCTCTCTGCGTGTTGTTGATTGGTATTGTAGGTATCGCGAATTTTAAAAAAAGATCAGCGGATCGTGTGGAGAGTTGTTAAATAGAAATACTGCTCATAGCCGCAGCTTGAGGCTGTCGAGGGAGACTCGACAGCTTTTTATTTTACAGCTTTCTATAAATAGTGGCTTATGTAGAAAATAAGGAGAAAGAGTTTTTTACCTCGTAACTTCCTTCCAATTAATAGTATAATAAGAACTCGTAGGAGTTATTTGAATAAAGTTGTAGAGCTGTTATCTAGAATAACTTTGTACGAGTACATACTCATAATTGAGGAATAAGGAGATGAGAGCATGACTGTAAAGACTACAGCGGAACAAATCCGCATTATCGAATATGATCCTTCTTACGCTAAGGCGGTCGCAGAAATGTGGAACCGTAGCAACGAAAGCTGGGGGGGAGGCACCAATCAGAGAACAGAGGATACAGTGCGCCGCGAGATGGAAATCTCGTCCAATCTGAATGTGTTTCTCGCCGTTGATGGTGAGGAAGTGGTCGGCTTTTGCAGTTTTGCCCATTACCGTCAAGACGAAGGAGCTTTGTATGTTCCGCTGTTGAATGTACGACCTGATTATCACGGATACAAGGTAGGTCGTAATCTGATTTTGAACGCTGTTCGCAAAACAATTGAAGCGGGCTGGCCACGTCTTGATCTGTTTACTTGGGCAGGCAATACGAAGGCCGTACCGATGTATAAGAAATGTGGATTTTTTTGGGAAAAAAATGAGGATTACGTTCATCTGATGAACTTTATTCCGACGGTTTTGCAAACGGAAGCACTTGCTCCTTATTTTGAACAGCTGGATTGGTATGCAGATAGTACCCGTGAACTGCCCATTCAGCCGGATGGTCGCCGGGAGCGTGGTTTTGATTTCTTCGATTACACTTGGCAAAAGGGAGAACTCTCCTTACGTGCAGAATTCGAGAAGACCGGTCGCGGCCTGACGGCTCTTGATACACCTGACTATGAAATCTCCACGGAGATTGACGATCACGATCTTGTATTCGGTTCCACCTACAAGATTCGCTATCACATCAAGAATCGTTCGGCGTCTGATCTGGCTATTGAGATCAAAGGCCAAAATGACAAAAATATTCGTTTTTCCTTGTCTGCTGCACCAACACTCGCGCCAGGAGAAACACTTATCGTAGAAGGTGAGTTCGAGCTTGATCCGATTCGTGAAGAGCAAAACGACAAGAAGACTCACCCCGTGGTTATGAGCAAATGGATCATCGGTGGCAAGCGCGCTGAGTTCCGTATAGGTGTTGCTCCTAAATTCCCGCTGAAAATGAGGATGGAGTTGCCAACCCGTGAGCTGTATCCGGGTCTTCCCGCTGAGCTATATTTGAATGTTGAGAATAATTTTGCAGCGGAAGCGGAATTTTCTTTTGATTTGCCAGAGGAAGAATTTTTGACGTGGGCGGATCGGGCGGTAAGCTTCTCGGTTCCAGCTAAAAGTAAGGCTTCCATCCGAGTACCTTTTACGCTAAATTCATATGGCCTTTATTCACGGGATATTGAGGTGACGGCCGTTCCGGCTGGAGAGAAGGCAGTGTCCTTCATCAGCAAATTATCTGTGCTAATGAAAGGAACACATGGCCGCTTTGGTGGGGAAAACGGGGATCAGTGGGTGGCTGTAAACGGCGCCTACTCCATACATCTTAATAATAACGACAATGGGATGTGGATTGAATATCCCGGCTCGAGCCATAATTTCTGGTTGACCCATCCGAAGTTAGGTAAACCATTTGCCGAAGAATTCTCGAAGAAACAGGCTAAAGAAGTAAAGATCTATTCCGAAGGAGAGGGCCAAATTCTAGAGACTCTTTATGAATCGGATGAATTCCCGGGTCTGGAGATAAAAAGAGTGGCTAAGCTCTTTGCAAACGGAATCGCTGAGTTTTATAGCGAGGTACGCAATACTAGTAACCAAACGTTAGAAGAGGATATGTATCTGCTAACGAATTTCGGATTTTTTGGCAAACGGCTCATCCTGCCTTATCAGGGTCATTACGTAGATATGGGCGATGCTTATTCGGGTGATCCAAGTTATTGGGACAGCGCTCAAATTACAGAAAATTGGTTGTTTAGCAAGGAAGAGAATGTCACATGCGGCGTTTGCTGGGACCCTTCCCTGAAGCTGCTTCGTCCGGAATATCCACTTGGACTGGAGCATAATCTTGGTCAAATTTCTGCTGGAGATGTCGTACGAACAAAGACGCTGGTGTTCGCTTTAAACACTTTCCTGAAGTGGTCGGATTTCCGCACCTTTGCACGGAAGCAGCAGGATCCTATCACACCAGTGTTGGATGATCATCTTGAATTAACGCTCGGCGGTGGAAATCCGTTTGCGGCGGGGGCGCTTCATGCAGAGTTAATCGAACGAAAGATGACTCCGCTTAATGGAAGCCTAGAGCTTTATGTACTAACGGATAGAGGAGAGGAGCAGAAAGTCGCTGAGATGGAGCTGCAAAGAGAGCAGAATCTGCACTCTGCGGGCTTTGAGCTCTCACCTGAGGAAGCGAAATCTTCTTCAGAATACAGCCAATCAGGACAGAAGGTTCGAGTCGTCTATCGTGGAGAGGATCGTATTCAAGAGCGAGCAGGCATCTGGTTCCCTCAAACGGAAACAGCAGCCGTTGTCTGTGAAACAGAAGAAGGACCCGTGGGTTCTATTTACACTGTGAGCAACGGAGTTCTTTCTATTGCAGCTGCTCCTGATTTCGGCAGTGTTGTACATTCCCTGAAGCACCATGGAGAAGAATGGCTGGATAGCTCCTATCCGGAAGCAGCACCACGTTCCTGGTGGAATCCTTGGCATGGTGGACTCGGTGTAGGAATTTCAGGCATAGGTGGATTTAGTCGGTTGGAGGAGCCAAGAAGCGCAGCTTGGACCGAGCAAATGGATGTTCAGGGTAATGTATGGAAAGGATTACGTATCACTACTTCGATCGAGAAGCAGGAAAAGAACCGAGGAATTGTTGTTAATCAGCATTACCTTATGCTCCCAGGTGTCCCAGTGCTCTGTGTGTTGCATTCGGTGACCAATGACAGCGGAATGACCCTGCCGAATTATTCATTGTCGGAGGAGAATTATATCAAACCTTCGCCAGTCTATGCCGAAGGATGGATGGAATTCTCCAAAGAGGGTAAGTTCTTATTAGGAACGGTTGAAACCTATCTTGAGGCCAAGGGACTATTGCGAATTGGTGCATCTTCGCGTAAGGATATGCTGCATATGGTGAGCAGTCATCCGAATCAGAGTGCTTCGGCGTATGTGAACAATAAGGTATTTAATCACGGGGTGCACCATCATCTTCCGCTTCTAAATGGAGGAACCGTTTGGACACAGCCGTCCTTCCTGGTCATGGGAGAACTCGCTCTGAATTCAGAGGATGTCCGCAGTCTTTTGAAGCTGACCTTTGCTAGGCCTACTGACGAAAAGGAGATCTTAAATGCCGATCATTGATATTCACATTCATCTGTCTGACATCGACAGCTTTCATCAAACAGCACTGGATCTCTCCAAAGTCGATTACACTGCTGCCGGGCTCAAAGCGGAGTTTGATAAGAACGACGTTGTTCTCGGCATTGGAATGGGGGTCACGGAACAGACGAAGGGAGCTTTCCCTGACTCTACTTCCCCTAATCCGATGAGCCTTGACTTGGAGGATACTGTGCCGCCTTTCTTAATGGAATGCGTGGGGATCAATCCGAACATGCTCGGAGGAAAGGATGCACAAGAGGAACTGGATCGAATTGAGGCACGGCTGCAAGCGCCCGAGGTAGCTGGTATTAAGCTCTATGCCGGGTACTATCATCATTACGTTTATGACAAAATCTATTCGCCGATCTATGAGCTGGCAGCAAAGTATGGCACGCCTGTGGTCATACATACCGGTGATACGTACTCGATGAATGGATTGCTAAAGTATGCACATCCACTTACCGTAGACGAATTAGCGTTTCAACGACGTGATGTGAATTTTATGATCTGCCATCTTGGCGATCCGTGGGTGATGGATGCCGCCGAAGTGGTGGCCAAAAATCCAAACGTCTATGCCGATTTGTCCGGACTTGTGGTCGGTGATCGGCCTCATTTTGAACGGTTCATGAATGAACCACTGTTCATGGATCATTTTCGCCGGGCGCTGGTGTATTCCGACCACTATGAGAAAATGTTGTTCGGCACGGATTGGCCACTCGCTCCTATTGACCTGTATGCGGAATTTGTCCGCCGACTTGTCCCTGAGCAGCACCACGAAAAAGTATTTTACGAGAATGCCTTCGCCTTATTCCCACGCATCCAGCAGCGGATTGCGGCGCTCTAAGCATTACGAACAAGCCATCCTTTAGTTCTTCTAAAGGATGGCTTGTTTTTTGTAAAAGGGATATTAACTCATCTAGCAACCCTATCATGGAGAACGTAATCCCAAAGCCCAAGTGCCTTGGGATTTTTTTGCTAAGAGGGGTAGTATAAAATCATGCTTAACCGGGTTATTGTTTGTCCTGGATTATGATATACATGGGGTTTGTCTGCGAGGAATGAGATAGAATCACCTGATTTCAAGAGGTATTCATTGTTATTGACACGGAAAGACAATACTCCGTCAAACACGGTGATTAATTCTTCGGTACCTTCCATATGAGAATTGGCATCAAGGTAACCACCCTTGTCTATCTCCACAGTATAACCTTCAAACCGTTTACTTTCTTCAAATGGAAAAGATAGATACACCCGATATTTTCCGTTATCTTCAAGCAGTGGCTGAATGTCACTTCTTAAGATTACTCTTGTGTCAGGCTTTGGGTAATCTATCAGCGCAGAAAATGAAATTTTTAATCCATTGGCGATCTTCCAAAGGGTTGTAATGGTTGGTGTTGATTCACCTCTTTCGATTTGACCAATCATTGTTTTGCTGACTCCAGTTAATTCCGCAACCTTTTCCAGGCTTAACTCTTTACTTTTTCTAATCTTTTTTATATTTTCCGCAATAATTAGATTTATTTCTTCCACTGTAATTACTCCTGTCTCCATTTACTTTATAACGATCGTGATATACAATAAAACGCACGAATGTACGTTATAGCGTCTGATGGATACATTATAGCATACAAGTTGGAAGGGGAGATATAATTTAGTGTTTGTTTCTTTGTTTTTATATGCATTTGTTGCAAGTTTTACTCCAGGACCCAATAACATTATGGCAATGAGTTTTGCAAACCAAGTTGGGCTGAAAAAATCAATGAAATTTTGTTTAGGAGTGGGTACAGGATTTTTTATAATCATATTGTTATGTTCCTGCTTTAATCTACTTTTGAATAATCTTCTTCCACAAATTAAATCTATTATGGCTGTAATAGGCGGAGTCTACATGCTGTATTTAGCAGTTAAAATGATTACAAGTAAACAACGAGAAAGTGATGCAGCTGGAGATAAACACAATAGCTTTATTGCGGGAATGCTTTTACAATTTATCAATCCGAAAGGGATATTATATGGGATCACAGTTACATCAACATTTATCCTTACCTCTCATTCTTCCTCTTTTAGATTATTGAGTTATTCTTTAATTCTTGCTTTCATCGGTTATATGGGTACTTTTTGTTGGTGTTTGTGTGGTTCTCTTTTCAAAAAAATGATATCTAAATATAGAAGTCAGTTTAATGTATTGATGGGACTGTTGTTAGTGTATTGTGCAGTTTCGATAGTATTGGGATGAAGGATTATTAAGGGAAAATCAATATTCGACAAATACTTTTTTGTCTAGTTATTTTTTACTTCTAAAGCTTATGATATTGATGTATTGTGGATAGATACGAGGACAAAGGAGATGCAATATGCTACCATCACTCACATTTCTTAAACTTCAATTGGAGGGAGTTCTGCGTAATAAATTCGAGCAGGGGCATCAAACCTCCGGTTATTTAGCTAAGTTGGAAAAGCTTCCAGCAAGCTATGATGCCTATCTAGAATTCGCCCATAGCTTGGCTGTCATTCCAATGAGGGACAACTGGCCTTACTATGAGCCAAACGATTTAGATGAGATATGGAGAGAATGTGATCCGGCTCGACCTCTAGGTCAGGTCGGGATTTTGAATCTGAAGGATAGCTCCAAGCGTGTAGAAGCAGGTTTCCTTGCTTCAGTCTGTGGTTCTATGCTGGGCAAACCGATAGAGGTAAATCCCAGCTTGTCGGAATTGCGTCAAGCGTTAACTTCTGTAGGGGAATGGCCACTGAATGATTACATTTCTGAAGAAATTCTCCATGCGCTGGATCGTCGTCATTGGTCTTGGTTTGAGACGACACGAGGGCGAATTCGTTATGTAGCACCTGATGATGATATCAATTACACATTAATGGGAATGATGGTGCTAGAACAATTCGGTGATGGTTTTACGAAAAGAAATTTAAGAGATTTATGGTTAAATCATCTTCCGCTAAGTACAACTTGGGGTCCGGAAAGAGCTATTTTGATGCGATCAGGGATTAGCTATTTGGAACATGATAAGGAACTATTCAATCATTCTGAAATAGAGGCATGGCCTGATTTTATGGTGCAGGGTACGGAATTATGCGGTGCGGCGATTCGTGCAGATGCTTACGGATATGCCTGTCCTGGTCAACCCGCTCAGGCTGCTGAGCTAGCTTGGCGGGATGCAAGTTTTACTCATCGCCGTACCGGCATTTACTCCACGATGTTCATTGCCGCTGCGATTGCTGTTGCTCACGTGCAGCGCGATCCCATTGAAATAATCAATACGGCTCTGCAATTCGTACCTAAAAGAAGCCGATTCTACGAGATTACTAAAGATTGCCTTGAGATGGTAGCGAATGCAGATGACTGGCTGGAAGCGTATCAGAGCATTAACCATAAGTATGCGAATTATTGTCACTGTGATGTTTATCAGGAAATAGGCACCTTAATTAATACCCTGCGATTTGCAGACAATGTTGGTGATGGAATATGCAAGCAGGTGATGCAAGGAAACGATACGGATAGCTTCGGAGCAACGGCGGGCTCTCTGCTTGGGGTTTATTTCGGTCCTGATCACTTGGAATCAAGGTGGCTTAAACCTTTTCAAGATCGGATTCATACGGGGCTTTCAAATTTTCATGAGCAAAGTCTTTCTGGTTTAGCGGAACGGATGGGGCGTTTACCGGAGCTGCTGCAAACCGGTCGATATCAAGTTCAGCCTAGTGAGCTCTATGTGAGCAAGAATACGGATCTCGATACATAATAAGCTTACAAAAAGTCCACCGCAACCAAAGTTGCGGTGGACTTTTTTTTGTTTTTTATCTTTTTGAATTAGAGATGAATAATTCAATCATGCTTTACAAAAACTTTATTCGATTAAGTCAATACTTTGCCAATTCAGGAGGGGTCGTTATCAAACCATTTATCGTAATAGCAGCGCTTTTGCTCGTTACAGCTTGTTCGAGTAATCAATCAGCCAACAACCAAATGACTACTCAACAAACGAAGGTTGGACATCATGCTGGCAAAACAGCTACGACGTCAAACTTAACTCAAGCGTCTTCTATTTCCACAGAGAATGCAGGGAATTCAACACTTAAGACTAAACAAGTACCCGGCGATGTATCGAAATGGCTGGATGGTTTTATCCGTACTACTCCACCTACAGGTGGTACAACAGCGGATCAAACTACTTATCCGCAAACTTCTGCTAGGCCACAATACTCTGCTAATCCGCAACAATCGGCCAATCCACAATATTCTGCTAATCCGCAAACCTCCACCAATTCATCGGCATCTGTGCAAAAAGTGTTGGAATTGGTGAACAAAGAAAGAACAAACGCAGGCTTGAAACCCCTTAGTTTGAATAGTGAGTTGTCGAAAATGGCTTTGGCTAAAGCGCAGGATATGTCCGACAACAATTATTTTGACCATCAGTCACCAACTTATGGATCTCCGTTCGATATGATGAAGGCATTTGGGATCTCCTATAATACAGCAGGGGAAAATATCGCCAAAGGCCAGTCGAGCCCGGAAGAAGTCATGAATCAATGGATGAACAGCCCCGGTCACCGTGCTAACATCCTGAATAGTTCCTTTACTGAAATTGGAATAGGTTACTACAACAGCGAGTGGGTTCAAGAATTTATTGGTTAGTGCGATCAGCAATATAAACGTCACATGATAAAAGTTAATTTTTAAAACCCATGTCATCAGACATGGGTTTTATTCTTATAAAGGAGGTAATTAATTCCACAGTTCCACAGATGGCTGAAAGATCAAAATCGATGAAGTTAGTTGGTTGTTATCAATAGACGGCCATTTAAATCTGCTTGATCTAAAAAAATGTGTGTGTAATCACAACTCAAGGTTTGGTGTTCTGTTACGTTGAGAGTAACGAAAGATTATCTAAATATGGAGGATAACGATATGTTTTGTTACCAATGTGAACAGACACCGACTGGCGGCTGCACCGTTGTTGGAGTATGCGGCAAAAATGAAACCATTGCGAGTTTGCAGGATACGATGATTTTCGCCTTGAAAGGAATTGCAGCCTATGCGACACATGCCCGGCAGTTAGGATACATTGATCCCGAGGTGGATCGTATTACCCACGAAGCTTTGTATATGACCTTGACCAATTCCAACTTTAATACGCAGGAGCATTTGGAGATGGCGATGAGGGTTGGGGATGCGGCGGTTCGCGTCATGGATCTGCTGGATCGTGCGCATACGGATCGCTTTGGGATTCCTCAACCAATCACAGTCAGCCAGAATAAAATAGAAGGTCAATGTATTGTGGTGACAGGGCATAACTTGTATGCACTGGAGGAATTGCTGCAGCAGACGGAAGGAAAGGGCATCAACATCTATACCCACTCGGAAATGCTACCTGCCCATGGCTATCCTGCGCTCAAGAAGTATAAACATCTGAAAGGCAACATCGGCAAAGCTTGGTACGATCAACGCAGACTGTTCGAGCAGTTTCCTGGTGCGATTCTTGCAACTACAAACTGCGTGATGCCGATTAAAGGTACGTACGCAGACCGCTTTTTCTCATATGAAGTAGCAGGACTTGAAGGTGTAGCGAAAATCACGAATGATGATTTCTCCCCACTGATTAACCGTGCATTGTCATTACCTGCAGCTGATGTAGAGTCAGATTTGGTACTTACGACAGGATATCATCATGAAACAGTAATCGGGCTGGCGCCAGAGATCATCCAAGCTGTCAAAGATGGGCATATCCGCCGGTTTTTCGTCATTGCAGGTTGTGACGCGCCAGGTAAAGGTGGGAATTACTACCGCGAGTTGGCGACATCCTTACCGAACGATACCGTCATTTTAACCACTTCTTGCGGAAAATTCCGCTTTAATGACGTAGATTATGGAACTGTTGGAGACACAGGCATTCCGCGTTATATTGACCTTGGGCAATGTAATAATTCTGGTTCTACGGTGAAGATTGCTTTAGCTCTGGCTGAGGCATTTGATTGTACGGTGAACGAGCTGCCAGTCAGCATCGTGCTGTCCTGGTTTGAGCAAAAAGCGGTAGCCATTCTGCTGGGTTTGTTCAGTCTTGGCATTCAGGATATTCGTATTGGACCGAAACCGCCTGAGTTTATCTCGGATGGGGTGTTGGATGTGTTGGTAGAGCTTTTTGGATTAAAGCTGATTACTACTGCTGAGGAAGATATGAACGCGATGTTGTCATTATCGTAGGTTAAATATTGCAAGACTAAGCTCAAGCTGAGAAAAAAGCTTGGGCTTTTCTTGCGTTATGAAGACAAGCTAACATACAAAACACACGTTACGACTGGGGGGATCGCTTTTCTAGGGTTGTTGTCTACAGTTATGAATTGTATATTTTAATATTGTTTCGTAGCTGAGCTAGAAATTTATTTGCTGCATTAGAAAACACTTGATGTTTTTTCCAAATAATATTTAAATTAGCCTCTAATTTGGGGTTTAAAGGTTTAAAGCAAAGCTTGCTGTCTCCTGATGTATTAATAAGTTTATCCAAGCACAATGCATATCCAATATTTTCTTCTACCATTCGTGCAGCATTGTAAAGGAGATTATAAGTTGCGACAATATTGAGATCCTCAATATTCGCTCCAAACCATCCTGTGAATTCGTTGCTGACAGCAGTTTGACGTGAAATTAACAGTGGTTTATCTATTAAATCTATTGGCTGGATGAACTGCTTGTATGCTAGAGGACTATCTTTGCGCATTAAAACACCCCAAACATCAGTAGCTGGTAATTTTATATAATCATATTTTTGTTTATCTGTGGGTTCTATGACAATGCCGAAGTCTAATAATCCACTGTCTAACCTGCTAGTAATATCGTCAGCATTACCACTGTATAAATCAAATCGAATACTTGGATAATGTTCAAGTAATTCTTTTGATGCTTTGGCAATGAAATTCATAGCTTCTGTTTCACCACCACCAATGTAAATTTCTCCGCTAATCATTTCTTTTGATTCTTTAAAACTGGCTTCGGTTTTATCTACTAGCGCAACGATTTCCTTCGCTTTTTTAAATAAGTACTTCCCTTCATCTGTTAAAGTAATTTTCCGATTACCTCTTTCAAATAAAGTTGCTCCTAATTCCATTTCAAGGTCTTTTAATTGTCTTGATAATGTAGGTTGAGACAAATGCAGCTGTTTTGAAGCAGCCGATATATTCTCTTCATTCGCTACAGCAATAAAATAGCGTAATACACGAATTTCCATAACAGTCTCCTTATTATATCTATGCTTAAAAAGCATGAGAGAGTATTTAGTATAAGTATTAGTTATTTGAATCATATCAACTTATGATGTGAATGAAAAGGTTGAACTCTAAACCTATGAACCTCATTATCAGAAGTATAATTAAATTGGGCTGGTGATTTTTAATAATGGAGATGAAAGAATTTATTAATTTTTGTAAGAAGGGAAATTCAATTTCGGGTGAGGATAAAGAATTGCATGGATTATTAACTCAATGCAGTTATCAAGCTCAAAAGATCACCATGGAATTGAATACATCCTATCATTCAAAAGAAGAAATAGTGGAGATTTTTAGTGAACTTACAGGCAATAAAGTTGATTCGTCCTTTATGTGTTTTCCGCCGTTTTATACAGACTTTGGGAAAAATATTACTATAGGAAAGAATGTGTTTTTCAACATAGGCTGTTCTTTCCAAGATAGAGGTGGAATTAGTATAGGGGACGGTACAATGATTGGTATGAATGTCACGATTGCTACTCTTAATCATGGGTTACCTTTAGAAACGAGAAATGTAACCTTTCCCTCTCCAGTTATCATTGGAGACAATGTATGGATTGGGTCAAACGCTACCATACTGCCCGGGGTGACGATTGGAGATAACTCTGTTGTTGCGGCAGGTGCAGTTGTCACTAAAGATGTTCCAGAGAATACTGTCGTTGCAGGAGTACCGGCAAAAGAGCTGAAAAAAATTATTAATAATTTGGAAAACATCTTAAAAACTCAAGCGTAACGCCGCTTGAGTTTTTTCATGCATGCATATTGCATTTCGTTGGTAGGTAATCAAGACACACAAGCCAAAACGATCATAAAAAAGATTCCCATCAGTGATTACTGGCGGGGTTTTGTTATATGATCAACCCCATTTCACGGAGTCTATCTTTAATTTTCTTTATCCGAGCTTCTTTTTCGAAAGCTTCACTTAATACCACCACAGATGTTTCGTTATACTTCTTTATAATCCTTTTTAAAGTTAATTCTTTCATTTCCTTTTTACTCTGCATTGTAACACGAGGGACAATGGTATGGTTTTCTATGGTCTTGGGATCTGCAGAAATTCGTTCTAGTAAACGAAGTAGAAGCATCAGTCTTTTGTGTCCCAACCTCGGAACTTGGTATAGTTTTTTCCATGTGGAATTTAGTAGATGATCAAGGTTTATATATCCCTTGCAGTATAGAGCATTTATGAGGCCCGTTAAATTTGCTCCCTGCTCTTCTGCATAAGCAACAGTTGCAATACAAGCAATATCCTTACTATAAAGATGCGCTGGAAGTGGGAAAAATTGTATTAATGCCGCATTTCCATCGATGATGTCATTCATGATGATTTACCTCCATTTAAAATTTTTAGTTACTATTCACGTATAGAATTCTGGTGAAGGTTGTGTAAAATATTAATACACTCTGCATTATTAAAACCTAAGTTACTGATCATTTTCTGAACATCACCAAGGCCCATTGCCTGAGCTTGTAGAATATTCAGAAGATTTTACTATTTAATAAGTAACAATCGACTCCAATATTCGCAGCTGCGTTTCATAATCAACGCTAAGTAATGGTATGATGTAGGCATCAATTTTATGGGGTGCACTATGATGGATATTCGAATCAAAGAACTGCTTGATGCTACACAGCAAAAATATGGATTGGACAACTACTACTTACACTCCCATGAAATTTATCGCGACGTTACGATACTGGGAGAGACCAACTATTTTCTTAGTATGGAATGGTTTCCTGCACATATGAAGGAATGGAAGGGCGATTACAATCCGGAAGGAACTGCCGTCATCACGATTGACCTACAATCCCGCAACTATAAAAGTGTGATTTTTGTTGGCGGGATATCTTATGCGAATGGGACACCATTCCAAAATATAGATTTTAACGGAGTCATCCGGTGGATTGAAGCTGAGGCAAGGGTGGTATACGGTAAACAATTCCACTTAGAGAAGGAAGAGAATGGTGAATATCATTTTATTGAAAAAATAGGTAGCATACCAGTCACTCCTGGTGGACGGATCGAACTTCGTTACGATGCGGAAGGCAGGCTTGTTTTTTACAGTGTATATGGCCAGTTTCCTTCCAGCTCCCTTGTGCACAAAGAGAACTATACGCTCACACTTCAAACGATAGAGCCACAGGCGAGGAAACAACTACAGCTTATAGAATATCCGGTGTACGAGACGAAGCAACTCCTGCCGATCTATGGGATAGAAGAAATCTACATTACAAATGACGGAACAACCACCATCCCGTTTGAGTTTATATCAGGTACAAGAGCACGACTGAATACTGATCAAGTAATACATTGGGAGCAACAGAATACGGAGCTGGAGCCGTTCGAAAGGACGGAGATACGTCTACTTGAGGTAGCTACCATTGAACAGGCAATAGCTAGTGAGCCGCATCCGGACTCAATTCCTATCACAGACGCAGAACAAGCTGAATGTATAGCCGCAGTCGAAGCTGGTTTAAGCCAGCTCTATCCAGATGAATCCGGAGAATGGATATTGAAGACTTTACAACGGGAAAGAGGACATATTCAGGCAACACTTAGGATGAATGCGCCAAATAATCGTATATTCCAGCGTAAGATCCTCTTGTTCATCGATGTGCAGAATTATAAGGCTATAAATTATATGGATAACAAGCCAATGCTCGATACGTTTGATGAGTTCAAGAGCGAAGGGGAAATTGCTGTGAGCCATGACGAAGCTTATGACAAGCTGAAGGGATGGTTCGAATTAACACCCGTCTATGTGTATGATCCTGGGCAGAAGAAGTATGTGCTGTGCGGGAAGTTAGATTGTAATTATGCTGTGAAGGCCACTAGCGGAGATGTGGTGGAGTTGAGTAGTTTGGAATGATAGTGCCAGCTTTCTGCAAAGGGTCATTCACCTGAAAATCCTGTTGATGGTTGGTTGCTTTAATCTATGGCGCGCTGTCTGATAAATACGGACGGAAGACAGTTGTTACAAAAAACGATGAAATGACATCATAACGATTGTTTATTCAAGGTAACTTCATTTGAAGTTACCTTTTTACTTTGAAGTCACGTGGGCCCGTAATATGGTCTGGAGAAGCTTATGTCCTACTGAAAATAGTTGTATAAAAATTTAATATTCGCGCAGAGAAATTCCGGTGAATAGCGTCAAATAGAAGTAGACGTTAAAAGGATTTAATGTGGTTCATTATGTTCCTTGTTGCAGTCGATCAGTTCTTAAGCTTTTTGTAAGAATCGGATAAGAAAAAAGAAAGTTCTGTTATGTACAATGTATGAAATGAGAGACTATAACCGTATTAAGGATGGTGGATGAGTTGGGTTTCAAAATACGTAAAACTACGGTGCAGTCCGTCTGGATGATGTGGGAAAAAGCTTTTGCGTTGCTTTCACATTTTCGCGGATCGCATAAGTCGCGCTTTGGTATATGTACCGTGATGCTAAAAAAGCACCGGGGACAGCCAATTGTATGCCAGGACGCCACGGTCATTAACCAGGGTGAGTGGGTGGGAGAGCTCCACCTCGATAATGGAAGCATCCTGAAGTTGATCCAGTCCGAAGGATCAGATCGTGCTGCACTCCAAACGGCTCGCATGCTGCGTAAATCAATGCAGCAAATCAATGAAGCCTTCGAATCGCAGTCCGAGTTCAGGCAGGTCAAGGCTTTATTGGGTATTACACTGCTCCATCGGGGATTAACACACGGTCTTGGTTTTGAACAGCAAAATATAAAGTCTGGTGTTTTTGAACGCATCACCACCATTTATCTTCGATTGCTGCTGTCTGCTATGCATCCGGAAGGGAGACAAAGAATCAGTCGGCGAACCGAACAACTTGTCCCAATGCTACTGATTCATTCACGGGCCTCGCTGAAGAATAGGTTCTCACCCGGACAGAACTACTCTGGATAAGTCTTAAGCTTGTTATATGGAGGTGTAATTATTCTTACATATCTTATAGGAGGAATACTATGTATCGCCACTCTTTACATGTTTATTCCGAGTTTGATTACGCGAGTGAGCGGCTTTGGTGTCTTTCGCAAAGGAACGGTAAAAAAACAGGTGGCATTCACTTTTGACGATGGGCCACATCCGAAATATACGCCGATATTGCTGGATTTATTGAAGTTGCATCAAGTGAAGGCTACTTTTTTCGTGCTAGGATCGCGAGCGGAGCAATATCCAGACCTGATCAGAAGAATGGATCGGGAAGGCCATCAGATTGGCATCCATAATTATTGTCATACCTCTAACTGGCTGATGCTGCCCCGTACTATTAGGCGAGAACATCTGGACCGCTCCGCTGATATTATAGAGTCTATTGTTGGAACCCGACCCAATCATTACCGTCCACCTTGGGGATTAATCAATCTATTTGATTTCTTTCGTTACAAGCAGTATCGAATTGTTCTATGGTCGCTGAAGGCAGGCGACTGGAACACCCGGGTCTGTCAAACCCGGATGCAGGCCACTTTGTTAGGTGGAATCACCGATGGCTCCGTTGTCTTACTTCACGACAGCGGTGAGACTGTGGGCGCGGACCGGCATGCTCCTTATTTTATGCTGCAAACATTAGAAGAAGTGCTAAACCAACTGCAGGCAAGAAACCTGCAATTTGTTCGCCTTGACGAAATGTCTTGACGTATTCCAGTGTTTTTGCTGTTAAGTCTTAAATTGTTTGCGGAAGCAGAGCGGCGAGATGCCCATCATTAATTTGAAGGTTCGTCCAAAATGGGAGGTATTATCAAACCCCACCATTCCCGCAATTTCAGTAACATTAAAAGAAGAGCCAACCAGCAAATCACGCGCTTCTTTAATGCGGATGTTATTGATATATTCAATGAAGCTGAACCCGGTGGCTTCTTTAAAAGTTCGGCATAAGTAGGAAGAGCTTATGTCGAATTTCTGTGAAATCTCACAGAGCTTAAGCGGTTCCATATAATGTTGATTTACATAATTAACGATGTCCAGGACTTTCTTATGTGTACGATTGGATTCCACCAATGGGGCTACACGGCTGTCAAATAGTTTACGATTAAGATAGAGAAGTAACTCCACCAATATTATTTGTTGGTACTGTTCATATCCGCGAGCTTGCTTCTTTCCCTCCTGGATCATCTTCTGAAAAAGCTGTTCGATGAAATACTGGTCCTTTCCGGTCATCTTCAAAGCGCGGTAATCACTTTTGAACAATTCGAGCAGTTCCTCACATTGACCGCCGGTGCAGAAATGCTGCAGGAATTCTTTTTTAAACAGCAGTGTAACCCGTTCATACATATTGCATCCAGAATTGACCAGTTTGTGCATTTCATGAATATCCATAAATAGCAACGTACCACCCGCAACCTGATAGGTTCTGTCCCCTATAAAATAATAAAAATCCCCGGATATTAAATACAGAATCTCATATGCATCATGATAGTGTCTTGAAGGCATGCTGGTGTATACCTGTTTCTTGCGGCTGATCTCAAAAAGAGTAGACTCATAAAATACCGGTTTCATTCAGCACCTCCTAAGAGGATTGTAGACTTAATCTAGGGTTTGTGGCAACATATGTATAAAATTTAATTATTACAAGAAAATACGTGCTGTTTGTATAAAGTTTTTGAGATAAGCTTGAATTGAATTACCAAGTGTTGGGAAAAGGAGGGCTGTCATGCTCAGATAGGTTGGGGATAAGGTTCACTACTGCTCAAAGTTAAAGCGCTTAAACTATTCAACTAAGGGAGAGATTGCGTTGCTTAATTCAACGAATAGTAAGGTTTCCAAGAAGATGAAATTTTCATTGTTAATCCTGCTCAGTTTTTCAATGATTTTTTCTTATGGCTATCTGTCCAATGGGTCTCAACAGAAAAGTTATGCAGCAGGGAACCCTGATTCTAATTTCTCACCGGCAACACTTCAATTCTTGCGCGACAACACAGGTCTCGATGGTGAGCAGTGGAACAATATTATGATGCTTGTCAACAAACCGGAGCAGGACGATCTGAACTGGATCAATTTTTACGGATATTGTGAAGATATTGATGATGACCGCGGATATACGATTGGAATATTCGGTGCGACTACAGGCGGCTCAAATGATACCGGACCCGACGGTCCGGAACTGTTCAAAGCATATGACGCTGCCAAAGGTGCGAGTAATCCTTCGGTTAAAGGCGCATTGGCCCGGATCGGTGTCAAGGGTTCGATGAAAGGAAACATCCTCGAAATCAATGAAAGCGAAGAGAGCTTCTGCAAAAAAATCGGTAATTTGCAAGATGATCCCGAGTGGAGAGAGGCGATGTGGAAAACGTTCTACAATGTCTATATTAAATACAGTGTGGAGCAGGCCCGCAAACGCGGCTTTAACTCGGCATTAACGATTGGTTCCTTCGTGGATGCAGCGTTGAATCATGGAGCTACCGGCGGCTCTGAGACTCTTCAAGGGCTTTTGGGTAAATCAGGAAGCAGCACAGATGAGAAGACTTTCATGACCAAATTCTATAAAGAACGGACTAAGATTGTGGATAATAATGAGTACAACGATCCGCCCAACGGCAAAAACCGTGTGAAGCAGTGGAGTAATTTGCTGAACATGGGAGAGACAGACCTGAAGGGCGCAGATTCGGCAGTCCTACAAGTCACTGACTGGGAACTCCAATAACAGGAATGTAAGGGTAGCAGAACCGCCGTTCTTCTAGGTGACGGCGGTTCGATGATAAGTGAGATTAATGAAGAGGGAGATGGGCTGAATGGATAACAACCAATCTTATCTCAAGAACAGATTTCCCAAGGTAATCAGTCTAATGGTTATAGGTTTGCTGCTTGCGATGGAGTTGACCGGTTTTGTCTCAGCAGGAAGAGAGGGCAATGAGGAAGATCTTGCAAGCGAAGTAACTGCAGTTCAGGAAACGATTGCCCAGTGGATTTTTAAAGACAAAGGAGAAAACGGAATATTTCCGGCTACAGGCGGGGTATATCAGACGGCTTCATCCATTCGTGATGTAGGAACAAATACAGATGCATACACCTATGAGTCAGGTGAGAACAGCGTACGCAACCAGGGCTGGCATGAAGGAACTGGCATTAAATACTGGCAGGCCACGCTTTCTACCCAAGGCTTCGAAGGTATCTTCCTCTCTTCACAGCAAACTTCTTCAAGTACAGGACCTAGGGATTTTAAGGTGCAATACAGTATAGATCAACAGGAATGGACAGATGTTGCGGGCGGCAACCTTGTTCTAGCCCAGAACAATTTTAATTGTTCCAATAATTCCTGCAAATTAACGAACCTCACATTGCCTGCGGGAACTAACAATCAAAATGTACTCTATATCCGCTGGGTGGTTAACTCTACGAAAAGCGTAAGCGGGGGAACAGTGTCCAGCTCAGGCTCAAGTAGAATCAAAGATGTAGTAATTAAAGGAACACGTAGCAGCGGCGAACCTGGGGACACTCCCACACTTGAGGTGAGCAAAACTCCCGCTTCAGGGGCTGCAGATGTTTCCCTTAATGCAGAGATCACTGTGAAGTTTAATAAAGCCATCAGTCTCGACAGTGGTTATCAAGTTGTAATCACAGAAAACAATCTTCCTCTTACCAACATTTCTGCTTCCCTCCTCGGTCAAGACACAGTCAAAGTCAGTCACCCTAATTTCATTTCCGGCAAAACTTACAACGTGACCGTCCCTAAAGAGCTTATTAAGGGGACTACGGATGGCCGGACACCGGAGAACGATATTACCTGGAGCTTTAAGACGAAGTCTCAGGATACCGGCAATAAAACACCAACGCTGCTGAACATGACTTTTAATGGGGACCCAAAGACAAGTATCGCCTTTGACTGGTATACAGCTGAAACCGTCAGAGGTACAGTAGTGCAAGTGGTGGAGGCCTCCAATGCGGGAGGAAGCGAGTTCCCGGAACAACTTGCAACCTCTTATGAGGGTAGCTCAACAGTTATTGAAACCTTAATGACATCAGGAGACAGAAGTTCCAAAAAGTATAAAAAGTTCGCTAGTCACAAAGTTATTACAAGCGGTCTCAGTCCTGGAACTAAGTATATATACCGGGCCGGTAACGGTGATGCGGACGGCTGGAGCGAGGCGGGTTCTTTTACCACGGACAAGGCGGATAATCAGGATTTCCATTTCCTCTACGTGACCGATACCCAAGGCTCAAGTAAATCGAATTTCGATCTGTGGCAGGATACTTTTAAGAGAGCGATTGAGAAAACGGTAGATCCCAAGTTTGTTCTTCTTACAGGGGATCTAACGGATGATGGTGATCTGGAGCAGCTGTGGCAGTGGTTCTTGGGTGTGCCGAAAAAAGAATTTGCCAATGTACCATTTGCACCGATTATCGGCAACCATGAGATAGAGGATTATCCGAATAATAACTTCTATAACCATTTTAATCTTCCAAAAGATGTCGGGACGGGTGCTCATGACGGGTCTGTATATGCTTTCGAATACGGCGATGCACTGTTTATGCAAATCAATTCCCAGTACGAAGGAGAGGTCAAGCCGTACAAAGCGGATATTCAGTTCACGAAGCAGTTGGAATGGATGCGGAATCAGGTGGCAAAGTCCGATAAGAAGTGGAAATTCGTCTCTATGCATAAGGGTGCTTATTCTTCAGGAGATAACGCTTCGGCAGAAAGCGACCGGGTAGAATTTTACCGGAAATATCTGATTCCAGTATTTGATGAGCTGGGTGTGGATATGGTGTTTGAGGGACATGACCATATGTATATGAGGTCTTTTCAGATGCTGAACAATGTTCCGATTAAGAATGTTATTACCGATGAGCAAGGAAATGTGCTGAATCCCAAAGGGACCGTGTATCTAATGGGCAACTCGGCCGCCTCGAAATTCTATGCTATTAATCCAGACGCAGACACTTTTTTTGCAGCAAAAAACGATCAACCCAACAAGAAAATGTTCGTGGATGTTTCCATTACAAACGATGTGCTGAAATTTACATCCTACACAGCAGTTAAAGATAAACCCCTTGCCGTCTATGATGCTTACAGTATCAAGCGGACTGACGTCAAACCCGGCATTGTTGAAAATCCAAGTGCAGTAAGACAATCAGGGAACCGTGCAGTTCTTTCGTGGAAAGCGCCAGCAAATAGCTCTGAGCCGGTGCGAGGTTACCGGATTTACGAGAAAAATGATAAAGTCAGCACGAATTGGAGCGTGTATGTGCCGGCGGTAAGCGGTCAGTCGAGTTACAGTTATACCTTAAATGGCATAGATTCTGCTAAAGTCTACAATTTCGTAATTAAAGCAGTAGGGACAAGAAATAATTCGCTTCCAGCAGAGGTAGGAATGCAATGAATCCTCAAGTGTATTAAAAAGCAAAAAAACCACGAAATACAGTTTCACTGTATCTCGTGGTTTTTAAGATTTAGGTATTTAATGTTTTTATTACAACATTACTTTAACAACCATAGCGCCGGGGAATTAGCAGGCTCCCAACCGGTTAACGATGTATGGGCTTGACGACATTCATACACAGAACCATCGTAGGTTACCAATGTACCGACTGTGTAAGGGGTATTGGGTGCCCAAGCTGGGGCTGTAGACGCTGTAGCGGTTGTGCCATTGATGGTGCTGGCCACTGATTGATTGCCTGCGGCGTCGAAGGCATGTACATTGAACGTATATGTTGCACCGGCGCTAAGACCTGTTACCGTATAATCCGTTGTGGAGCCAGGTACAGTGGTGATTAATGTCGTTCCTCTATAAATACGGTAGCCTGTAACACCAACATTATCCGTTGACGGATTCCACATTAACTGAATGCTGGAGGATGTTGGTGTCCCCATAACATGTAAGCCGCCGGGGGCTGTGGGTGCTTCCGTATCATTACCGACGGGTGCATTAGTAGTAACACTGACGGAATTGCTTCCATTTGAGACATTGCCAGCAGCGTCTTTTGCCTTGACACTAAAGGTATAGGCAGTATTCGCGGTTAATCCAGATACGGTGTAATTTAATGTAGTGCCGGATACGGTTGCAACCAATGAAGTTCCGTTAAATACTTGGTACCCTGTTACACCGATATTATCCGTGGATGCGTTCCAGGCCAATGAAACGCTGGTGGATGTTTTTGCAGTTGCCGTCAAAGCTGCTGGTGCGGAAGGAGCTTGGGTATCGACAGGGTTGCTTCCGCTAAAGTTGACATCAATGACATTATAGAAGGCGTTCGGAGTATCTGCGACTTCCCACACAGCCAAGATGACGTGGTATCCACTACGTTCCGGAACGTTAAACGTGTCTGAGTAAGTGAAGGGTGGTTGTACACCTCCATAGTTCACCGAATAGAAAGGAGTAAGGTCGAATGAGTCCCGAGTAAGAGCGGCGTTAGGATTCCAGTCGGGCTTTGTAATATAGTATTTCCAGCTGGCCGTTGAATGAGCGGCAGTCAGTTTCCAAGTGAATGTATTTTGTCCGGCAGAGATATTGACTTTAGACCAGCGTGTAGCCGATTGTTCATCAAGCTTAGGAAAAGCTCCGTTAGCGCTTGCAATCTTCCCGTCTGCTGGCCCTGCAGCAGGGAACCCCTTAGGTGCCTCTAGACTTTGGGGCTCATAAACAATCGGGCCACAATCTGTATTTTGTCCTGATTTACAGAGTGCAGCCCGGCTAGCAGGTCCTTCAACATAACCGTGAGAAAAGGATCTTTCCGGGAATAACATTACAACCAATGAAAATATCAAGATCATACTCCCATAAGCTAACAACTTTACCCTAGGTGAATGAGAAATACGGATAGATGACATTTTACTCCTCCTTTTTTTAAAAAAATATGCACTGCGAACAAATGATGCATTCAGTCCCGAACGTTTTGTCTCAATTACAACTCCTTTCTTTGTTGAACGTATTTATATAAACT
>NZ_CDRJTB010000051.1:0-49998 GCF_976954365.1 Paenibacillus sp. Marseille-Q9583 | reverse complement strand
CTCTTCCTGAAGAATAAGTAAATGAATGGCTACTATGTTAAGAAAGAATATAATTAGTGTTAATGAATTTGGATACATAAGATACAATCCAAGAAACATGAGATCGAAACCGACAAATGCGGCATTTCTACTAAATTTATATATACCGTGCGTGATGAGTTTTGTTACAGTAGACTTATCAATCCCAACTCTCCACGAAGTACGCATGGCAATCATTGCTTGTATGAAAATGGAACATCCGAGGGCTACTACACCAACACCGATAAAGTGAATCGCCGGATGATTAAAATGTTCTCCTACTAGTGTAACTATGTATGACTCCGCTAAGGAAAACGTAAACCACGCTGCTCCCCACACAAAAGTAGTAGTCTTAACGAACAGCTCGGTATAATGGATCATAGATCGTTTATTTTCTTTAGCTAATACGTTTCCTTTAATGTGGTTCTTTTTGTAAAGTATAAGGAGCTTCAAAAGGTAAGAAATAAGGAATATGGAGAAAAGAATTAGGGATAGGATATTTTTTAGATTACTCATTGTAATTTCCTCCTTACTAATACATATGAATGATTGCTCATATGTTTGCTTATATCTTATTTCCTGATGCTGTGCATGTCAACTAAATATTGATTTAGGGGGATAATGTGAAGACGTCAACGTATAAAAGATGGTGGTTAGGGGTCCTGATTATTGCGGCTATTGCATTAGTAAGTACTGGAATCGGAATACTGGTCAAGCCATCGGGGTTGTCAACATATACTTCAAAAGAGCATAAGGTCACTTTGAAGTATCCCTCCGAGTGGGTAGTGAATCCAGAATATGATGAAAAATATCAGGGGGAAGACGGATTCTTTCAATTATCCGCTATTTCTGGAGAGGGGTTATCCATCGATGATGTAGCAAACATGGATGCCTTTCATCAACTGAAGCCTTATGGCTCCGACCCACAAATCATTGAACTGACACTAGAAGGGCTAAAAGCGGAAGAGAAAGCACGATTGATTGTGCCTTCTGCTGATCAGGAAGAGGAATGGAATCATCAGGCTGCTATTATTTTGAAATATCCAGAAGCAGTGAAAATAGGAGATTCTATGTACAATTATTTTATTTTGTGGGCGGATATAAAGCATGCGGAGGATATTGGTCAGACTGTACGATTTACGGGGAAACCGTAAAGCGTTTGCGCACGAAGGAATTCTAATGGCTTATCTGTTGGTATCTCTAAGAAATATTCCAACTGCCATTGTTGTGTTTTTTGAGCTTGACGACTCGTGGGATTATCCCATGGCGGGTACACTCGTAGTGCTCTTTTGCCACCCTCACCTTTATCGGATAATATATCTTGTTTACCTAGCACAGCTTTTGGAAATACAAATTGACCAAAGTGATTCTCATTGCGCGTACTTATAACGAAGAGATCAGCAGTATCTGATATAGCATAGGGTTGGATGGGGCCATCTCCAATTCTCTCCCATAACGTGACAAACTGCCCGATCTTTGTAGGTGTGATTTTTGCAACACGGAATCTTATGGATAGCGCGTTTAAATTAAATATATACGCCCCATAATCAGCATTGTGTGGTTCATGAATGAGGTCAGAGCAATCAAGATTGCACGGGTTATATACAAGCTCTTGGGTAGCAAGCAGATCACTATGAATGATACCAGAAAAGCTATGATTCTTAAATTTCATCTGTTCAAATCTCCCGGTTGAGTTCCTGAGAAACTCCTAATGTTCTCTATCTTAATGCAAGAATAGGGAGTTCACAACCGTGAACAGAGCACCTTCCCTTGAGACTGGAGGTAGTCGTATGAAATCCATACATAAATTAATTGAAATTTTTAAGCTGAATGTTTTGAATATAGAGTCTGTTCCAGAGTCGTTTAGTTCTGAAGTGTATAAACTTACTCTTATTAATCTAGACAACGTATACGTGAAAATTCCATACAACAGGGATAAACTGGTTCGCGAATTTGATATGCTTGAAAGACTAAAGGGTGTTATACCTGTTCCAAAAGTATTGGATTTCTGGGACGGAGATAATAGGAGTGTCGGTGCAATGCTTCTCTCCGCTATAGATGGGGTGCCTTGTACGAGTAACATTGATCAGAGTCTGGCGTTTCAAATCGGTAATTATCATGCCATGCTTCATGAAGTTACCATGCCAGCGTATGGATGTTATGGATCCGATGGTTTTCAGATGGTAGAGAACAATAGCTGGAGATTATACCTGAAAAATAATTATGAAAAGTGGAAAGAACCTTGTAAGGAGCTCCTTCATCCTGATTTATTTGAGAAATGTATAACTCACTTTGATAGCGTATATTCGGCGTTACCTGAACCTGATGGGCCTTGTGTTGTTCATATGGATTTTCGACCAGGCAATATATTAATAAAAGATAATCGAGTCGTTGGTATAATTGATTACGAGAGCGCTCGTGGTGGTTCCTCTGAAATTGATTTTACAAAAATGAACCGATACGTCTGGGAAGTGAACCCGCTAACCCGGCTCCCGTATGTGCAAGGCTACGAATCGGTTCGTCCTTTACCTGATCTCGAAAATATAATACCGTTTTATAGTTTTTATGATGCTTTTAGTGCGGTAGTTTGGTGTAAAACTAGAGGGATTGAGAACAATAAGGCATTTCTTCAGGAAAGTATAGAGGAATTGCAAAGATCTATAGAAGGAATGAATTGATAGGAAATCTTCAGAGGCGGTTATGAAGGAAGTATTTGAATTTCATGAAAAAGAAAAGTAAATAATAGAAGTGAAATGTTTAATCGTATGGGGGAGTAGAAGCTTTGGAAATAAAAAATAAACAAATTAAACAACGGTATTGTCCTTTATGTAAAGAATTAAATCATTGTGGTGCTAATAGTGGTGATTGTTGGTGTTTTCATACGGAAATTCCTGCAGAACTACTAGAAAGGGTACCTTTGGAACTGAGTGGTAAAGCCTGTATCTGTCAAAGATGCGTAGAGGCGTTTAAAAAACATTAAATATAAATTTAACTAACTCAAGACGAAAACAGTAATTATATTGTGTATACTCAAATAGTAATATAAAAAAACATATGGGGGACACAGATGAGAAAGCCTATAATTGCAGTTGATATGGATGACACGATATGCCATCTAGTCAAACGAGCTATATACCATAACAACAATGATTTCCCCACTCATGTACTGAAGTACGAGGAGATGCTTGATTGGAATACGGATCATTTACGTCATCCAGATTGTACACAAGATGTATTCTATGGGCGGCCTGGTTTATATGAGGAGCTTGAATTATTCGACGAGCATGTTGTAGGTGAAATGGAGAAGCTGCACAATGCTTATGATGTTATTATTGTTACGGCGGCCCAGCCCAATGCAGTTGTTGAAAAATGGAACTGGCTGCAGAAGCATATGCCGTTTATTCCCATCGAAAATTTCTTCCCATGCAAACGAAAGAATCTTATTAATTATGATCTTCTGATCGATGACGGGGTTCACAACTTGGTTCCTGCATTGCAGGACGGAAGGAAAGTACTCTGTATTCCGCATCCATGGAATTTGAGAGCCCGTGAACAATATGGATTTCCATTATTGACCTCCTGGGAAGGTGCGAAAGAGAAGATTGATCAGATTTTTGAAAATTCAAGAGACTAACTGATTTGAGGAGAGTTGCTCACATAGAGCAATTCTCTTTTTTTATCTTTTAGATTTTTTTACCTATTTTTTTCGCAACTACTTCATCTGTCGTAGTAATTATGGTATACTGCAACTACTACGACAGATGAAGTAATCATAGGGGGTACCATTTTTGATCAGCAGTGATGTTATACGTGGTTACAATGATACGATGATCCTCTACATGCTGCTCGATGGGGAATCCTACGGGTACGAGATTTCTAAGAATATCAGGCAGTTGACTCAAGAGAAGTATGTCATGAAGGAGACAACGCTGTATTCCGCCTTTACCCGGCTGGAGAAGAACGGGTACATTGAATCCTTTTATCTGGATGAGAGTCTTGGCAAGCGGCGCACCTATTACCGGATTACCCCGCTGGGTCTCGCCTATTACCGAGAAAAATGTGAGGAATGGAAGGTTACGCAGGAAGTTGTAAACCAATTTATCAAGGAGTGGTGATAGTGCATGGAGACGATCATAGTATATCTGGATAATATGTTTGCGGGTCTGCCGAAGACTCCGGAACTGGAGCATTTGAAGCAGGAGCTGCTGTCCGGGATGGAAGATAAGTACCTTGAGCTGAAGCGGGATGGCAAGTCTGAGAATGAGGCGATCGGTATCGTTATTTCGGAATTCGGCAATATTGAGGAGCTTACTGCTGAGCTAGGCATCCATCCAGCCGGACAGGAGAAGACTGTGCCCATGCTTAGTGAAGAAGAGGTCTATGCTTATGCGGCTGCCAAACGTAGCTCTGGATTATGGACCGGTCTCGGTGTTTTTCTCTGTGCATGCGGCGTGGCGCTGTTGATTACTCTTAGTACATTGTTTGAAAATAATGCTGATATGGCTGATAAAGGTTCGATGCTGGGGATGGTCGGAATGTTCGTGCTGGTCGCTGTGGCCGTTGGCATGTTCATTCATAGCGGCATGAAACTCGAGCGCTTTGAAAGTCTAGAGCAAGGTTTTCAGCTACCTTATGCGCTCAAAACAGCGCTTCAGCGCAGTCAAGCCCTTTATGCTCCGACTTATCGCCTTGCTTTGATTGTGGGCGTCTGTCTTTGTGTGCTATCGCCGACCTTTATCTTCGCAACTTCGTATGTCAACGATGATTTCGCTGCTTATGGAGTCTCTGCCTTTCTGGTGATTGCAGCAACTGCGGTGTTCTTGTTTGTCTATTACGGAAATATCCAAGAAACTTATAAGAAGCTACTGAATGAGCCACATATCGATGCAAAGTAGAAGGGAAAAGAACAATTTGTGAGGGCTGTGTTGTGGCCGTTGGCGACGGCGATTTTTCTGTTTACGGGCTTTGTCTATGGATGCTGGGACATTAACTGGGGTGTATTCCCAATTGCTGGCATCCTGTCCGGCATGTTCAGCAATGTGTATCATATTCTAAAGCGCAAAAATGTCTCTTGATTATGCTGACTGCACATTAAGGTAACCTCATCCATTTGAGGTTACCTTTTTTCTTTCGTCCAATTTGCTGGAACATCATTGACATGATGTATTAAATGGATTTTAATGGAATGGACCGACGGTCGGTCTATAAAAAGGAGGACTCAGAATAAATGTGAATTTCCAAAGAAGCAGAAGAACGCAGAAATGAAATATTGGATAAGACAGAAATGCTCTTTTTTACGAAAGGTTATGCGAGTACTACAGTGAACGACATCTTGCAGGAGATCGGGATTGCCAAGGGTACGTTCTACTATTATTTCAAGTCGAAATAAAATTATAACGATCGTCTTATTTATTTTATGATGTTATCGGCGTTGCTTGCTGCTTGTGCTTCTCAAGTCATTATGGAATTAAATGCTAAGGATACAAAACAGGATGGTTTGGAATGGTCTAGCTTGCTATTAGATAACCTGAACCAAATAATCCTTGGGAACAACTTGTAGATTCTTCAGCGGAACAATTATTGATATTGAATCATATGGTTATCAGCCATCGGGATTTAGATCAAAAAAATGTACTATGGGATGAGCTTCAGATACCCATTATTATTGACTGGGAAGCAGCAGGACCTATCCATCCAACCCAAGAGCTAATAGATGTAGCCCTTTATTGGTCAGGCTTTGAAACGGGAAGTGTAAGAAAAGATGCTTTCTACACGCTTATAAGTACCAATCGGGAGCAAGGTGGCGAGATTTATGCTAACTCTCAGTGTATCGAATGGTGTAACCAAGACTACTAAAGGAGAACTTATATATGAATGTAGTAAACGCTACTATGGAGGATATAAGAGGATGGCTGGAGCTGGCGGCAGAGGTAGAGTCCCTTTTTGGGCCGATGGTAGATGATCCGAATTTCACTCTAGCGTTAGAAAAAAATATCAGTCGACAAAGCGCTTTTTGTGTACGAGAAAACGATGGTTCGCCAGGTTCAAGATTACTTGGAGCTGTGTTATTCTCTTCATCCAATGCCCCTAATTACAAGATTGGTTGGTTATCTGTTTCAGCCATAGAGAGAAATAAAGGAGTTGCGACAGCCCTTCTTAACTATATTATCGAAAGTATCGAAACCCCAGCAGAGATATTCGTTACTACATTTGGGGAGGATCATCCAGAGGGTCAACCTGCTAGAAGATTTTATCAGAAGTTTGGTTTCTTTCCTATGCAGGATGGGGTTCCAAATGGCCCCGAAGGTGGCTCAAGACAAAATTTCAAGCTGACGATCGCTCACAAGGATTCATTATGAAAAAAATAATTTATTTATCGGTGATTTCATTTTTCTTGCTAGCGATTTCTTTCAGCCCATTGTTCAACTATATCCGTGAGTATATGATTTCAGATCAAATCAATCAGCGTTATGAGATCAACCATGCTGAAAAAGGATATAACACGTTAAACGTTCGAGAACTAACGGTTGATGATAAGCATATTAAGATCCAAGAAGAAAATACAGGCAGGAAAGCAGAATTGACCCTTTGGGATGAAGAGGAGAGTGTCCCGCCTGGAGATATTGTGAAAGTTCAGTTTTTATTAAATGGTCAAAAAATCTCAACTCCTGATGAAATATGGTTGTCTAATCGGGAACGAGGAAGCAGATATTTCTCATGGATAGATATCCTTTCTGTTACGGATCGAAAGACTGGTGAGAAAGAAATTAATATAGTCCAAAGACTTACAGATGATAGTCAGCCGATGGAAAAGAGAAAATGGAAAATAATCACGATCTCACATGACGGCAGTATAGAAGAAAAGGTGCTGAGTTATGCTCAAAGAAGTGACAATCATCTAGGGGTGAAGCTTATCGAGTTCTCGGGTACATCACTTATGGGTATGGGCTTCTATTCGGATATTACTAAAAGTTATCCAAGTTTATTTTTCCCTCTAATTTATCCGTTTTTGACGGGCGTCGTAGGAATCTTCTTATTGATCATTATAGTTGTTCAATTACTGATTGAACTTCATCATAGGCGCGTTATTAGGAAAAATGGACGATAACGGTCATAAGATATGTTCTAAAATTACTTATAATTACGAATCACCTTTAACTTGGTCAAGGTTAATAAAGCAAATAGTAGTAACAGGACTCCGATGGAACCCATGACAGGGGCTGGACTGAAGTGATCAGACAGGAATGAAACAGCTGTAAGACCAAGTGAGGGTGCAACACTCATAATGGAGCCAAGTACACCGAAGACTCTACCTTGTATATCCTCCGAAACTTCCAGTCTGAGGATTGTATTTATCAGCAATGTACAGAATGAGAACATAAAGCCGATTAGAAGAATGATGGGAATGGCTAAGGCAGCAGTAGTGACGAACGATAACAGGAGGTACAGGGGACCCAGACACAGCAGTCCAGTCATGATAAAGAAGCCGCGATTCTTTAATTTGGAGCCGAGAAACAAGATCATGCTGGAACCAATCATATAACCTAGAGGAATACAGGCTTCCATGAGTCCAAACTGAAAGGGACTAGAATTCCATACTTTGACGGCCATAACTTGCGTTAGCATCAGTGAAGGCATAAAGAACAATGTGAGCGTAGGGAGCATTATGATTATTGCTCTGGCGAAGGGGTATCTCCATATATAACGAACGCCATCCACAAGATCCTGTGTGAATTTTCTTTCTTCTTTAGATCCGGTATTCACTCGGTTTGGGAGTGGAAGGGAGCGGACAGCAAGAACTAGTAGAAAGGAAACGAAAAATGTAGCTCCATCAAATAATATGGCATCTGCCGCTCCAAAACTCGCTACAAAAATACCTCCAGCGGAATACCCAATCGTCCGAAAGACATTCTCTGATAGGTTCAGAATCCCGACTGCTTTTTGCACATGTTCTTTTCCAACTACAGTGGTAATTGAAGCTTGATACGCAGGGGATTGGAATAATGCTGAGACTGTCGTAAGTCCCGTTAATATGGCCACGATAATGAATGATGTAGAAGACATGGAAATGGACAGAGCAAGCGTAACTGCTAGACCGCAGCTTATCAAATCAGTGATTAACATAATGGTTCTGCGATTGATCCTGTCTGCGAGTGTGCCTCCTATCGATCCGAGTAAAGAACTGAGCAATAAATTGATTATCGTAATAAAGGCAATCATTTTAGCGCTTCCGGTCGTCTGAAGTACCCATAAACTTAAAGCAATGCTGTGAAAGGTATTTCCAAACAAAGAAATGGAATAGGAGCTGAGTAGCAGCATAAATCTCCGGTTTCCCCAAAGGGTTGGATAGGATTGTGCAGTGGTGGATGCATGTTTTGCTAAAACAGGATCTGTCATGGGTATCTCTCCTTTTAACTTAAACGTTTAAGTGAATGTCGAAAAAAAATTAATCAACAAAATAATGATTATTCTCTTGTTTGGAGTAGTCAGGACGATGTAATAACTCCTGCATTAGTTCAAAAGCAGTGGCTGATTTATCCCCAGTGAATATGAATTTCTGAACGTCTTCTCCAAGCATTTCTGGGCAATTACAGGTACATAGAACAGAAAGACGTGCGAATACCCCGGATTTTTCAACATAACTTCCGATAAACTCATTAATAACTATAGCTTCTTTGTAGATCCCCTCCGATAAGATTGTATTCAATTCCTCCATATTTTGAACTTTGAATATCGCTTTCTCAGGTAAAGGAAGACTGTCTTGGATAAAGTTAGTGAGTAAGGAATTATTGAAGCTCTCCATAATTAAACAAACCTGTGAAAGATCCTCCGGCATTATCTTTTGTAGAGCTGAACGATAATTGTAAAGAACTTGCTTAAACAGCTTATCTTCAATCATGCTGTCGATCAAAATCAAGGGGATGCCTTCTACAAAATGTTTGGAAATTGAATAGAAGGATTCATCGCGGACATCGATCAGAAAGACGGCTTCGAGCTTTCTTTCGACGATGATATTCAGAGAAGGATGGTCAGCACCAAGAGAATATAACAGCGTATGATATCCGGCATCCGTTAAACGCTGTTCCAAAGCACGGATAAAGGTGAACTGTGCATAGAGTTTCCAAGGGGGCATATAAGCAGAATGATTGACAAGTATCCCTACTAATCCCGTTTTTTTATTGGCAAGCGAACGGGCTGCTAGATTAGGAATGTAATGAAGTTCTTCGGCAAGTGACAGTATTTGATTGCGGGTCTTCTCAGGAATGGTTTGGTTATCGACGCGGTTCAGAACATAGCTTACAGTCGCAACGGAGACATTAGCTTGCAGCGCGATGTCTTTCATTGTAGTCTTTTTCATTTTCACCAGTAAACTTCTCCCTTGCTGAGATATTTATTTCCAAATATTATCATTAACACTTGAATAGAGTCAACGATTGACTTTATACCAAGAAGCAAATGATGCTTGTGTTCATTTTTATAATTTGGGTAAATAGATTTAAGAACCTAAATCAGTCAGCGAGAAGAGGTGTGACTCATGGGAGCGAATCTTAATCGGGAAGAGAGAGAGCTGTGAAACCGCTTTATATACTGACACAAATTTGTGAAATCATTCACTTAATTATTAAGAATTTTAATATATAATTAATTCATAATCAAAATTAGGGGGAATCGAAAATGAGACTATTTAAAATGATTTTAGTGGCTGGGGTTTCGGTAGCAGTATTGGCAGGTTGTGGAGCAAATGAGGATAAAGCAAACAATTCGGCGGCAACTTCAGCTCCGGCTGCTGAGCAGACAGATGCTGTCACTACAGCTTCGATCGTGAATCAAGCAGATGCATTTACTAAGGCTGTTAGCAAAGATGGAAACTGGATTGTTGCGATTCTAAATGATGTAACGATTCCTGATGAGGTTGTTGTAGCTGGAGAATTCCGTAATAAAGGAGCCGCAGATGGCGACATCTACCGTAAGATTGCCCTTTATTCGCAAGATGCTGATCACAAGATCACTGCTACTTATACACTAACCGTACCAAAGTTTACAGTACAAAGTGAGAATTTGAAAGTTGAAGGCGGAACGATTAAAGGCGATGTTTATGTAGAAGCGAAAGGCTTTACTCTGCCTGAAACCGCCACTATTGATGGTAACCTCTACTTCGCGAGCGAAGATCTGAAAACATCAGCTGTTATTGATGGAAAAGTGACTGGAACAACAGAAGTTAAATAATTTCGTAATCAACTTATATAGTAGAAGCCAATCCATAGACTATGGGTTGGCTTTTTTCTTTTTGTGATTATGTGATCTTCAGTTGATTTTCTTAATATTGAACTTATAATATTACTACCACTACTAGGAGGAACACACATGTCTAAGGAGTATTCACGCACATATATCGAAAGTGTAAAGCTTGAAATGTTAAATAGATTGGGACTTAAGCAAGTGTTCTTTAAGGAGCAAATCGGTGACGGCCTGATTTTTGAAGCGGTTGGTTTTGATAAAGGGAGCAAGCATCGTTTTTGTGTTAGACCGAAGACGAAAACAATTGACGAATTTATTTCAGGAAAATGGATGAAGGTCCGCAGCTTTACAATCAAAAGTGTGGAAATTTAAAATTGAAGTCTAAAAAGGGAACCCCATTTAAATCGGAGTTTCCTTTTTTATTTTTGAGAAGGATTCATTGATAATGTGAAGTATCGCCGTACAGATCGATAGTTGTATTGTTGTCAGTTAGGGTTACTTTACACAATGCTGTAGAGAGAATATCCGGTAGTTCCCCTAATTCCTGCAATGATTTATTGAGAAAATGAGCCATAATGACTTTCAGGGTCATCCGATGCGTGACAATAAGTACCTCATGTCCTTCATTATCGTTAATGATACGCTCAATAGTCGGCGTTACTCTTTGTTCAAGCTGACTATAGGTCTCACCTGGGGCTAGAGGAATAAAAAGATCAGGTCTGGTGAAAAAATGGGTGTACTGTAATGGATATTCTTGTTCAATCTGATCTGTGTTCATTCCTTCCCAAATGCCCATGTTAATTTCCATTAATGAAGCTTGCTGCTGAATCGGTAATCTCCGATTTCCTCGTAAAATCTGCGCAGTATGCAATGCTCTTGGACTAGTACTAGAATAAATGGCTCCTAAATTCTCACCTTCCAAACGATCTCTCAACCATTCCGCTTGCTGTTCACCTAAGGTTGTTAACGCTGAATTTTGATGTCCTTGCATTCTTTTCTGCAAATTCCATTCGGTCTGCCCGTGACGGGTTAGAAATAATACTGTCTCTTTCATTAACGAAACCTCCCTTTTGAATAGTTGTAAGTATAAGATAAATAATTATAAATAAACAATATATAATAGTTAATATTCATAATGTATAGTTATAATAAGAAAGCCGAAGGTCCGTTAAATATGATTTTATTTTATATAGTTAGGAAGAAATCAGGATGAACTATCATGTATTAAAATTATTTTATTATGTTGCGATAACAGGGAGTGTGACCAAAGCCTCCGAACGTTTGCACATTAGTCAACCCGCTATATCAGCGCAGATCCGCAAATTTGAACGGGACAATAATATCGTATTATTAGAGGTCATAGGAAAGAGAATGGTGCTAACATCGATTGGGAGAAAACTGATCGAACCACTTGAAAAGTTATTTGCTATGGGTGAACAGGTACAGCAGATTATTGAGGATTATCATAAATTTCCTGCGGGCCATATTCGGATTGCAGGTAATTATTTGGCCACAAGCTTACTCATCCCCCGGTGGGCATCATTATACAAGCAATCTTTTCCGGAGGTTAAAATTCAGATCTCTACTGCTAATTCTCATGAAGTCATGGAACAATTAAATAACTTTGAAGCGGACGTGGCGATTTATAGTGATATGGCGTTTCCTTCTCATCATACAGGGGTGTTCGAACATCGGGAGTTGTACAAGGACGAGTATGTGTTCGTAGTTTCTTCAAATCATTCTTTAGCCAAGCAGGAGGTTAGCTTTGAGGAAGTGATGGCTGAGGCATTTATTATGAGGGAGGAAGGTAGTGCAGCCAGAGAGAGAATTGTACAATTATGTGAAGAAAGAAAGGTACAACAACCGAAGATCGAACTGCAATTTAATGGAGTAAATGAGGTTATTCAAGCCGTGATTGCCGGTTATGGGATTAGTTTTGTATCAGCGTTGTTAGCAAAGCCTTATCTTGATCAGGGTATGTTAGCCAAGGTCGAAGTGGTAAATGTAGTTTCTAAGCATTCGATATGGATGAGCCACAGAAAGAAAGAGCTTCAAGAAAGCTATATCCAGTCATTTATTAAGCTCGTCATGAGACGATTAAAAGAAGAGGATAATTTATACTCGATTCCAACGCATACACCTTAATTAAAATAACTTATGAATTACGATGTATGCATTGAACTGAGATCAAAGATTGGAATGAAATTGAAGCAACTCAGGTGCACTAATGTCTTCTGCTTCAGAAGATTTAAATTGAATGTTATATAATTGTGAGTATAGCCCATTCATTTCTAATAAAGACTCATGTGTTCCTTCCTCAACAATTGAACCCTGATTTAACACGATAATTCTAGATGCTTCACGTATGGTGGATAGTCTGTGTGCAATAACTAATGTGGTTCGATTCTTCATTAACATATCAAGAGATTGCTGAATCATTCGCTCAGATTCGTTATCGAGTGCGGAAGTGGCTTCATCTAGAAGTAAGAGTGGAGCATCACGAAGAAAAGCTCTGGCAATGGCTATGCGTTGTCTTTGTCCACCAGATAAAGTCGATCCATGTTCACCTAGGATAGTGTCATAACCATGGGGCATCTTCGTAATAAACTCTTCTGCACCTGCGAGCCGAGCGGCTTCTCGAATATCCTCTTCGCTAGCTGTACTAGAACTGAAGGCGATATTGTCTCGTATAGTTCCTGAGAACAAATAAGGGGTTTGGGGAACATAGGTAATCATTGCGCGTGCTTCTTCAAGCTGATCATGTACAGACTTTCCATAAACCGTGATGCTTCCTGCAGTAGGCTCATAAAGTCCATTACATAATCGAACGAGCGTCGTCTTCCCTGACCCGCTTGGCCCGACAACCGCGATAGTTTCTCCATGTTGTATATGAATATTAAGCCCTGTAAATAGGGAGGCTTCATTATCCGGTTTACCCGAATAGTTGTAGTGGACATCCTCTATTTGTAATGCAGCTACCTCTACGGAAGCAAGTGTTGATGAGCTGGAATCTGGCAAAGGATGAGTAGCTCCTTCATCAGGTGCATCAAGTATAGCGAATACGCGGTCAGCTGCGCCTAAAGCCTCCTGCACACCTCCCCATGTTTGAGACATATTGACAAAAGGCCATTGAACCCTACCCATCAAAATAATAAAAGCGAGTACTTCACCTGCCGATGTTCCGCCACTTAGAGCTGATAACGCAATTAAAGCGGCGCATGTCACCATTACGAGATTGTTGATAAAGGCAGAAGATTGCCATAAGAGACCATTTAGAAGCGATTTTCGCAGCTGCATTCTTCTTAACTGCTCACGTTCTAATGTAT
Source organism: Paenibacillus sp. Marseille-Q9583 (assembly GCF_976954365.1). Classification (NCBI taxonomy): domain Bacteria; kingdom Bacillati; phylum Bacillota; class Bacilli; order Caryophanales; family Paenibacillaceae; genus Paenibacillus; species Paenibacillus sp. Marseille-Q9583. The sequence continues at coordinate 36,415 of NZ_CDRJTB010000051.1, read as the reverse complement.
ATTTATTTAAGAGAGTTTCTTCAAGCGAAAAGGCTCTGACGACCTTCATTCCTTGAAGCGTTTCTTGTAAGATTCCTCGTAATTCCGCCTCTTTTGCATATATTTGAGTAGATAATTTTCGTAATTTGCGATCAAAGAAACGTCCGGAAAGAAAAACAAGGGGACCCGATCCAAGAGCTAACAGGGCGATCCAGACATCCATTTTAGCCAAATATAGAAAGGAAATGAAACAGAGAAGTAGATTATATCCTAGATCGTATACGATGCTGTTAATCATCCCCATGGCCATCCCTGCATCCTTAGTGTTACGCGAAGTCAAATCACCTGAATGCATGGACTGAAGGTAACGGAATGGAATTCGGTGACTTTTGTCAAACAACTTCGCACGAATATCCCAAGCCATCCGACTCTGCATAACGAAACGGAAGTAATGCTGCAACATAAGACAACAAATAATGATGACACAAGCAATGGCACAGATTACAGTTATACGTGTTAATGCATCCATATTGGCGTTGTTGATCGTATCAATAAATACTTGCTGAACGGCTGCAAATCCTATGTCCATTACGAGTTTAGCAGAGAGCAGGAGTACAGCCACAATAAATCCAATTCGATAAGGGCTAGCGTAAGAGATTAATCTACGCAGAGCATACCCCAATTTTAGATTCTTGGATTCCATCTCATTCATACCTCTACCTCCCCGACCAGAGTAGAAATATCAGCTTTCTTCATTGAGGTCTCAACCATATTGTAATACTGTCCTTGTAAAGTCATTAACTCCAGATGAGTCCCAGCTTCAACAATAGAACCCGCCTCCATATAATAAATGTGATCTGCATTTCTGATGGTAGATAGTCTATGCGCGATAACAACCGTTGTACGATCATGCATGAGTTCTTGCAGGGCCTGGCCGACAATCTCCTCATTATGGCTATCAAGTGCAGCTGTGGGTTCATCAAGAAGGAGAAGCTTAGGCGCTCGGACAAACGCTCTGGCAATAGATAGCCGCTGCCTTTCGCCGCCAGATAAGGTATGGCCCCGTTCCCCAATAGAAGTCTGATATTGAAGTGGGGTTCTCATAATAAATTCATGTATCCCCGCACTTTTTGCTGCATTAATAATTTCTTCAAAGGTTGCGTCAGGTCTTCCCCATGCAATATTTTCATATAGAGTTCCAGTGAACAGATAAGGCTCTTGAGAAACATAAGCCAAATGATTACGCCAAGACCGAGGGGGAATGCTGCTTAATGGCAACTTACCAGATTGGATGACCCCTTCATTAGGTTCATAGGTTGCAAGTATTAATTGAAGGAGGGTGCTTTTTCCACTGCCACTAGGACCGGCAAACGCAGTTACTTTACCTGGTTCTATGGTTAGATTAACGTTAGTTAATACTTGATGATTACCATAATGAAAACCTACATTCTCAAAGGTGATAGGGTACAAGCCACTAATTGCTTGGTTGTTATTCATCGGCGTTTCTTTATGAGAATCTTCCTGATTACATTCACGGCTTGCGTCTTCTTCTGGTAAATCAATGACTTCAAACAATCGTTTACCTTGCGCCAGCGAGGCTTGTAATTCTGTCCATAGATTAGCCAGCTTTGATACAGGGTTTGTTATTTGCTCGAAACAAATCAGAAATGCCGCCACTGCTCCCACATCTAATCTCCCTTGGATAACTAGATATCCGCCGTAGGAGAGAACATATAGCAATCCACTAAGAATAACGGCAAAGGGCATATTATAGCCCACAGCTTCTAAGCGTGTGACAGGTAAATGAATGTTGAAATATTGCCTAACACGTTGTGTGAATTGATTATGCAGCTTAGGTGCAAGGGAGAAGGCACGCACAACCTCAGCACCCTGTACCGTATCTTGAATAAACATTTGTTGAGCGGTTTCAATTTGCTGTCTTTGCTCGTGCATGGAACGTAGGCGGGAAGTGAAGGGAACCATCACAAGTGGAACAAGCGAGCAAATCAATATAGTTCCGAGCGTTAAGGCATATTGGAGTGAGAGCAGATAAGTTAGAAGAAATGTAATTTGCATCAGATTACTGAATAGTTCAATGGTCTTCTGATTGATACCTTGCTGAGCAGCTGGGGCAGAATCATTGATACGACTAATGAGATCAGCAGAATGATAACGATCCAAATCTTTCATCTGTACGTTTAATAATCTAGCTAGCAGTGATACCTGAAGCTTGGAGGTCGACTTGAATTCAAGCACACCTGATAAATAAGTCAATAAGAAGCTGGCTAAAGCATCTACAATAACGATTACTAGAGCAAAGATAGCACCAGACATCAAAAAGGACATGTTCTGATTCGCAGCAGCGTTGATTATACGTCGTAAAGATTCGGCTATCCCAACTGTTGCAAGGGAAACGACGGCTGCTAAGAGACATAATACGAGGTACCAGCCTAAATAGGGTTTTCCAAGTTTCAGTAAACGCATAAAAGTGTTAGAAACTACTTTGGATTTTTTGATCGAGTCTGCTTCTATGTTTGTAGATCCATTCAATTTAGACCCTCCCCACTATGGTTTTAATTTGCTGTGGTTCACTTAAAAGATAGGAGGTTCCTCATCGAGCATGACTTTTGTGGTGACGGCAAGTAATTCTCTCAATTTATCCATTCGAAGATGGTAATATAATCGATGATCGGTTCTTTTTAGTTCGATAAGGTCTAAAAAGAATAGGAAGTTGGCATGATAAGTTACTGCCGCGGGCGTTATGCCAAGTGCTGATGCAATTTCTTGTCCATAGTGAGGGCGATTCCTTAAGAGCAGCAAGAAGTCTAAACGTCGTTTATCCGAGAATGCTTTTAAAAAAAGTTCAGTTTTCTCTCGATCAGCAGCAGGTCCGAATACATGATCATTAAAAATGCCGAATATAACCCAAGCGATACGAGAACTTCCTGCGTAAAAGAAGAGAAGATGATTCCCAACTTGTGAGAAAAAGCTGACATGAAAAGTAGTGGGAACATCATAAACTGCAGGTTCATTTTTGTTGATATCACGAATGAATCTTTCAGGATTCGCTAGGAACAAACCTTCATAACGCTGAGAGGCTTGTTCAGACTCCCTTTTTAACTCCTCTTTCCAAAGTGAAAAGACATCCTTGTAGAACTGGTTTAAGAGCTGCATATAACGTAGCTTAGTTTCTTCGGGATAAGCGAGACACTCTAGTAATGGCCCCTGCGCTTCAATCACATCCAACTGCGGTGTTGTTCTTGCCACAAGCTCAGCCATTAAGCGGGTATCCTTCTTGACAATTTCCCAATCGTTTCCTTCTAGCAACTCATCTAATTTATCGTAATACACACCATATACCATTTCAGCGACTACCTTTTCTGCAGGACTCTTTTCCAGTCGATTTATCCATGCTTCAGCTGTTTGTGGTTCTGGACAAGTGCAAATGGATTCATAGAATGCAAAATCGAGTGCTTTATGAAAAAAGTTGTACTGGAAAAAAAACTGAAGTTCTCGGTAGGAGTGAGGTGACAACCGTGCTCGTGCATCTTTATGATAGGACAACACTTGCGGGTCCATTTCAAGTTTGTAATCCTCTGCTGCCTTAAGCAACTGCTCTTCACAAGCAATCATTCCCATAGAAACAATGAATTCCAAAGCTTCGTTGTACGCAAATTTTATGTTCGATAGTAAGGTATCTTTCATGTTATCTTCCATCATAACCTCCGATATTTATTGCTATAGAATTTAAATGTTGGGATAATACGAGTAATATTTAATCATTACTTAATGTTAAAATAAACCATTCGCTTTCTTTTGTAAAGGGATATTTTACAATTCGTACTAACTGCTGGGATTCGGTTGTCGTGCATGGTAAACTATGGATAAAAAAAGGAGGGGCTATGATGGAGCAAATCGTGTTCAAACAAATTGAATTTGTACGTAGTGTTACTGTTCGTGCAGTTGAAGAACTTTCCGAGGAAATACTAGATATCATTCCACAGGGCCTTAATAACAACATTAGATGGAACTTGGGACATATTTATTTGGTGCAAGAGAAGTTCGCTTTTCATTCCGCTAGAGAGCTTATGCAATTGCCGGAAAGCTTTGAACGATTATTTGCAAAAGGTACTAAACCTGCAGAGTGGAGTGAGAAACCACCAACACTTGAAGTGTTAATTGAGATGCTTTCGGAGCAACCCAAACGTATTCAGGAAGCAATGCACAATCGCTTAAGTGAGCCAGCAACACCTCTTACAACCGGAAGTGGATTAACCTTAAATACAATCGGAGAATTCATAAATTTCACGCTTTACCATGAAGGGATGCATTTTAATACAATCAAACTATTAAATCGATTAGCTGATAAAAATCTTTAGAGATCTTTAGTAGACAAAAGTCTAAGGTCAAGTAGGTATTCGATGGAGGTTGGAAGAATTTTAGGTATTGCATATAATGTGATCCCAGTTAAAGACTTGGAGAAATCTGCAGCTTGGTTTGTGAAACATTTTGGTTTTAATATTAGGGATCGAAGAGAAGGCAATCTAAGCTTATTTAGAGAGAATAGACCGATCCTATGTTTAACACAAAGTGATCATGATTCAAGAGCAGTGTTCGAGGTAAGGGATAAGAAAAGATGGGTGATCACTTTCTTTACTAATGATGTCGTATCACTTCATAACCATTTGAGTTGTGAAGATGTGAAAGTCGGAAACATTAGTGACGAAGGTGAGTATGGTAAGTTTTTTGTATTTGAAGATCTGGATGGTAATTTATTTGATGTTTGGGAACACCATGATTGTGAACTGGTTTATTAGCATCACTAAAGATATCAAGTTCAATCGATATCTTTTGTTATATATTGGAACGAAAAAAGATTTGTAATGAAAACGGTTTTATGATAATCTAATTAATGTAATACATGTAACCGGTTACACATTGGGGGATGAAATGAATCATGATGACGATTAAAGATGTTGCAAAAATAGCTGGAGTGTCAGTAGCAACCGTTTCTAGGGTGTTAAATGAATCTGGTTATGTGAATATCGATACTCGAAAAAAAGTTGAGGCAGCTATCAAAGAAATGAATTATACCCCTAATGAGGTTGCAAGGTCATTGTATAAACGGAAATCCAAATTAATAGGACTTCTATTACCTGACATTACGAACCCATTCTTCCCGCAATTAGCACGTGGGATAGAAGATCGGATGCAGGAGCATGGTTATCGGATAATCTTTGGTAATAGTGATGAGAACGAGGAAAAGGAATTGGATTATATTCAAACCTTTATCCAAAATAATGTCATTGGCATGATCTCATCAACCAATTTTCCCGAGAAAGATATTTATTCTAATTTGAAAATTCCGGTTGTATTTCTTGACCGTACTTCTAATGACAGTCCCTCCGTATATGCAGATGGCAGAAAAGGCGGACGCCTTGCTGCTCAAGAAATCATTTCACGGGGAAGCACCAAGATCACAGTCATGCAAGGACCGGCGCATATTAAACCGGCGCAGGATCGATTTCAAGGTGCAATTGAAGTACTTGATGAAATGGGAATCACTTATCAAGTGATCCAGACTTCATCCTTCTCCCACACAGAAGCGGAACAATGGGCTGTAGAGTTGTTTGATAAATATATAGATACAGATGGTGTAATTGCCAGTAATGATATCGTGGCGACAGCTGTTATTCATGAAGCACATCGCTTAGGTAAAAGAGTGCCACAGGATCTCCAAATCATTGGATTCGATGATATCCCACTCAGCAGCCTGTTGTCGCCTTCGTTATCTACTATCCGTCAGCCTGCACATGACATGGGCCGTGAAGCAGCTGGTTTACTTATTAAGTTAATTGAGCAAGATAAAGTAGAAGATAAAATCATTCAATTCCCCGTCAGCTTTGTGGAGCGGGAAACAACAAGAAGAAAAGAATAGATGACAACATAAGAAAGGTTGATGGACATGGCTAAGATTTGTGTAATCGGAAGTTGTTCAATGGATTTGGTGGTGACCTCATCCAAGCGACCTCACGCAGGGGAAACTGTTCTTGGAGAGAGCTTCGCTACCGTTCCAGGAGGCAAAGGAGCGAATCAGGCTGTAGCTGCTTCGCGTTTGGGCGCAGAAGTTACGATGGTTGGTTGTGTAGGTGAAGACTTCTATGGTACGGAGATCATGGAGAATCTTAAGAGAAATCGGGTTCTTACCACTAATATGGAACCGGTTACACATGTCGAAAGCGGGACAGCTCACATCATTTTAGCAGAAGGTGATAACAGCATTATCGTTGTAAAAGGAGCTAATGATTTAGTCACTCCTGCGTTGGTTGAGCGAGCACTTGATGCTATAAAAGGGTCTGATATGGTGCTAATCCAACAAGAAATACCCGAGGAAACGGTGTCTTATGTAAGTGAGCTTTGCCATAAAGTCAATGTACCTATGCTGCTTAATCCAGCTCCTGCTCGTCCCATCAGTGACACGATTATAGAAAATGCCGCCTATCTGACACCGAACGAACATGAATGTACGATTTTATTCCCTGGGATGAGTACTACAGATGCTTTACGGAAGTATCCCAACAAGCTGTTTATAACAGAAGGAAGCAATGGCGTACGATTTTACGATGGAGAACAAGAAATTCTGGTTCCTACTTACAAAGTGAACGCTATAGATACGACTGGAGCTGGAGATACTTTTAATGCGGCATTTGCAGTTGCTTTAGCTGAAGGCAGCTCCATTCTGGATAGTGTAAAGTTTGCCAATCGAGCAGCATCTTTATCCGTTACTAAATTTGGGGCTCAAGGTGGTATGCCAACAAGAGCAGAGGTGGAGGCGAATCTGTAATTATGAAGAAACACGGAGTATTAAATAGTCATATTTCTAAAGTGCTTGCGGACTTAGGTCACACCGATACGATTGTCATCGCAGATGTTGGGCTTCCTGTTCCACCGGGTATTCCGAAGATTGATTTGGCGGTTAAACTAGGTGTCCCTAGCTTCCAAGATATCGTTGATATGATTTCAGAGGATATGGTCATCGAAAAGGTAATCGTTGCAGAGGAATTAGAGACCGATAATAAAGTCACCTCTCAATACTTGAATAATAAATTTAAGGGAATACCGATAGAGGCGTATTCACATGAGCAATTTAAGCAGCTAACCCAGCAGGCTAAGGTTATTATTCGCACGGGTGAAGCTAAGCCATATGCAAACTGTATTCTACAAGCCGGAGTCTATTTTGGATAAAAAGGGGGTTCTAAGTGTATGCACATTACGATGAAAGATATTCATAAGTCTTTTGGCGCTAACCGTGTATTGACCGGTGTGGATTTTGAACTTAAGGATGGTGAAGTTCATGCCCTGATGGGTGAGAATGGCGCAGGTAAGTCTACGCTGATGAATATTCTGATCGGTCTGCACCAACGTGACCAAGGTACCATTCGTATAGATGATCAGGAGAAATACTTTACGAATCCCAAAGAGGCAGAACAATATGGAATCGCATTTATCCATCAGGAGCTGAATGTATGGCCAGATATGACGGTTCTTGATAATCTGTTCATTGGCAAGGAACGAACATCCAAATTCGGCCTGTTAAATAGGAAAGAGATGAAAGCGTTAGCAAATGAACAGTTTTCTAAGCTCTCTGTGACCATTCCTTTGAACCAAGAGGCGGGGGAATGTTCGGTAGGTGAAAAACAGATGATTGAGATCGCTAAAGCGCTTATGACTCATGCGAAAGTTATTGTTATGGACGAGCCTACCGCTGCATTAACCGAGAGGGAAATACAGAAACTATTCGAAGTCATTGCCTCACTGAAGAAAGAAGGCGTCTCTATCGTCTATATTTCGCATCGGATGGAAGAAATTTTTACGATATGTGATCGAATCACCGTTATGCGAGACGGGAAAACCGTAGACACGAAGCCCATTCCTGAAACTAATTTTGACGATGTAGTTCGGAAGATGGTAGGTCGTGAATTAACGGACCGGTTCCCTGAGCGTACTTCTAAACCCGGAGAAGTGGTTCTTGAAGTTAAGAATGCTTCAAAGAAAGGGCAATTTAAAAATGCTAATTTCTCTGTGCGAGCTGGCGAAATCATAGGATTCTCTGGATTAATGGGATCTGGACGTACAGAGATGATGAGAACCTTATTCGGATTAGAATCATTAGACCAAGGTGAGATTTGGGTGAAGGGACAGAAGGTTACCATTCGGAATCCCAATGACGCTATGCAAGCTGGAATCGGCTTTGTTACAGAAGACCGCAAAGATGAGGGGTTAGTCCTAGATTTCTCTATTCGAGATAATATGGTGCTGACGAATTTATACGACTTCGCCCCTAAGGGTGTAATTAATGCTAAGAAGGAACAAGAATTCGTGGATATGCTTATTAAACGGCTACACATTAAGACTCAATCATCATCCACTTTGGTCCGGAATTTATCTGGGGGTAATCAACAAAAAGTAGTTATCGCCAAATGGATTGGTATTGGCCTCAGTGTTCTTATCCTTGATGAGCCTACACGCGGCGTCGATGTTGGGGCAAAACGAGAAATTTATCAGCTTATGAACGAATTAACTGAACGAGGTGTCGCCATTATTATGGTATCCTCAGAACTTCCTGAAGTCTTAGGGATGAGTGACCGCATCGTAGTTGTTCATGAAGGGGAAATCAGTGGAGAACTTTCACAACAAGAAGCTACGCAAGAAAAAATCATGACGTTAGCTACAGGGGGGCAATAGTAATGACTACTATCAAAGATGAGAGTGTAAAGAAAGGTTTCCAAATTGGGCAAATCACGCAGAAATTAGGGCCGTTACTAGGGCTAATCATTCTAATTATTATTGTAACCGTGCTGAACCCAAGCTTTATGGAACCCCTTAATATACTGAACTTGCTTAGACAAGTCGCAATTAATGCGCTTATCGCTTTTGGGATGACCTTTGTTATTCTAACGGGTGGTATCGATTTATCAGTAGGGTCTATTCTAGCTTTATCCAGTGCCTTCACAGCCAACTTGATGTTGTCAGGCTGGGATCCAATCTTAGCTATTGTTGTGGGTTGTTTAGCGGGTGGACTGATGGGGATGGTCAATGGACTGATGATTACGAAAGGCAGAATGGCGCCTTTTATTGCTACACTGGCGACCATGACTATTTTCCGCGGATTAACGCTTGTATACACGGACGGTAATCCGATCACAGGTCTTGGTGACAGCATGACGTTCCAATTGTTTGGCCGTGGATATTTACTAGGAATACCTGTACCTGCTATCACGATGATTATCGTATTCGCTGTGTTGTGGATTGTACTGCATAAAACGCCATTTGGCCGTAAAACGTATGCTATTGGGGGTAATGAGAAAGCTTCCATTATTTCAGGGATCAAAGTAGACCGCATCAAAATAATGATCTATTCCTTAACCGGTATGTTATCAGCATTGGCTGGTGCCATCTTGACCTCTAGATTGAACTCAGCGCAACCAACAGCAGGTACATCCTATGAGTTGGATGCGATCGCGGCAGTAGTATTAGGGGGGACGAGCTTAACAGGTGGCCGTGGACGTATCGTAGGCACATTAATTGGTGCTCTTATTATCGGGATTCTGAACAATGGCTTGAACTTGCTCGGCGTATCATCATTTTACCAAATGGTAGTTAAAGGGATCGTTATTGCGATTGCTGTACTCATAGACCGTAAGAAAGCCGTATAAGGGGGATTCCACATGAAAAAGCTCACATTAATTTTTACTTCCTTACTCTTGATTCTTATGACCGGTTGTTCCTTAGAGCCTCCAGAGTGGGCAAAGCCTAACATCGGCGGGGGCCCAGGGAATATGAAGATTGGATTATCCATATCTACCTTGAACAATCCGTTCTTTGTATCGGTTAAAGATGGAGTTTTGGCAGAAGCTAAGAAGCTAGGTATGGAAGTTCTCGTTATCGATGCACAGAATGATTCGGCCAAGCAAAGTAATGACGTTGAAGATTTAATGCAAAAAGGTGTAAATGCGCTGTTAATCAATCCAGTAGACTCTTCAGCGATCTCGACGGTTGTTCAGACAGCTAACAGTCTAGATATTCCAGTCGTTACTTTGGACCGTTCTGCAGATAAGGGAGATATTAAAGCCCTTGTTGCCTCTGATAATGTAAAAGGTGGATCAATGGCAGCTGAATATATTGTAGAGCAGCTTGGAAAAGGTGCAAAGGTTATAGAACTAGAAGGATCACCGGGAGCATCAGCTACCCGCGAACGTGGGAAAGGATTCCATGAAATTGCCGACACGCAGCTTGAGGTGATTGCGAAGCAAACTGCTGATTTTGACCGTACGAAAGGGTTGACCGTTATGGAGAACCTTCTTCAAGGAAATCCAGATGTACAAGCGGTTTTCGCTCATAATGATGAAATGGCTCTTGGTGCTATAGAAGCGATTCAGAGTTCAGGTAAGAATATTCCTGTCATCGGTTTTGATGGAAATGATGATGCACTTAAATCCATTGAGGCGGGTAAACTCACAGGAACCGTTGCTCAGCAGCCTGCATTAATTGGACAGTTAGCAATTCAAGCAGCGAAAGACGTGTTAGATGGCAAGACGGTTGAGAAACTGATCGCCGCACCTCTAAAACTGGTCGTAAAAGAATAAGTAAACGGATATAGAAAAACACTGCATTCGCCGATTTGGTGAATGCAGTGTTTTCGGTATATACAAGCTTATTTTTCCTCAATTACTCTATCCGGTAACTGTGTTACATAACTATCTGATAGATGGAGAAGCTCTAAAGCACGATCGAACTCATCCTCGGTCGTTTGTTGCGTGTGATTACCATCGCCAGATAAGGTATAATGCTGACCATCCTCGAAGCCACTGCCAGATAGGAAGAGCTCCTCATTATTTACGAAAGATCCTGTTGGCAAATAATAGCGCTGAGGAAGTAGGTTATAAGTCGATTGATTCAATAAATCTTGCCCGAAATGAATATGATCCGCAAGAGAAACACCCAATAAATTAGCTACAGTAGGCAAAATATCCACTTGACCGCCTAACTGTTCTTTTACACTTGGCGTTGTAATCCCCGTCGCTGATAGGATCAACGGAATATTAATTAATTCGCGTTCCGTATATTCATGACCAAGGATTTCCTGTAATAAGACGTGATCGTCTTCTTTTAGAGAGAAGATTGGAAGTCCGCGGTGATCTCCGTACAATGCAATCAAGCTGTTATCCCAAACCCCGTTTTGTTTGAGCTCATCAATAAAAAGTCCCAGTGCATAGTCAGCATAATTCTGAGCACGAATATAATCTCCGACTAACGTTCCTTCGAATCGTTCTGGAAGGGCCATTTTGTATTTATCCTCAGGGATCGAGAATGGATTATGCGCTGACATCGAAATAACATGAGAGTAGAAAGGCTGATCCTTCTGATCCATCCTTGCTAGCTCTGCAGCTGTTTTCTCATACAATACTTCATCAGAAGCGCCGTAAAATACAGTGTCCTCTTCACCATAGTATTCCTTATCGTAATATCTATTAAATCCTAAAGCATTATAAAGCTCGCCACGGTTCCAAAAGTCGACTTCATTCGTATGGAATGTTGCCGTATCATAACCTTGCGCTTGAAGTAGCTTAGGTAAGCTTGGAAGCTCTTTGGGCGCATACATTTGAGTGGCTGGACCATCAGGTGGAACATAGAAAGAAGTATTTACAATGAATTCAGCGTCCGAAGTATTTCCTTGTCCAACCTGCTGGTAGAAACGCGGAAAGTAATAACTGCTAGCCGCAAGCTTGTTCATATTCGGTGTGATTTCTATTCCATCAATCTTAAGGTTGATTAAGAAGTTCTGGAAAGACTCCATCTGAAGAATGATCAGGTTCTTTCCTTTGGCGGCTCCAAATTGAACCGGATTAGAGGTTGTTTGAATTCCTTTGGTCTCGTTAATCGCAGCTTGTGTAATCTTAGCGACGTCGATTTGTTCTTCTTCTTGATTGGCTAATAGAGAGTAAGCTTCATAATTGAGAATGCCCATTTGCTCGGCTTTAACAGTTTCGTTCATACTGGCTCGGTTTGGAAAAATATTCATTGCACAAATGACGATGGAAATACAGAACAAGATCGCAACCGCTTTCCGGTTACTTTTACGCGACATGGCTTTTTTCCAATTAAGTGCCTTCTGTTTTCTAAACATGACCAAACCAATGACAATGATATCCACGAAAATAAGCATATATTGCGGACGCATGACCGAGAAAATACTTTTCTTAACGGCTCCAACTTGCTTGACCTGATCTAATACTTGTGAAGTAGCAATAATGCCAAAATGATTATGATATACAATGAGTGAGAAAAATAGGGTAGTGATCAACACATTGACCAGCATGTAGATGGCAATTTTTCGTTTCGTTGCGAACCATTCAATCAAGCAAAAGACTAGAAGCACAAAAGGGATTTCTTTAAGCCATGTGGTCCACGTAGGCCCGTCTTCAAAGAGAAAATACCAAGCAAAATAACTTTTAACTAGCATAATGAGAGAGAAAAATAATAGGGATCTTTTACTGAGTGTACGAGGTTCTTTAAACGGCATCTCTTATGCCCATCCTTTTCTTTTAGATTAGTTCATTCTATTACTTGAAGTGTTTAAAATCAACTAGATTGGGGTATAAGAGATACTTATTTTCCTTAATATTACATTTGGGTGAATGAAACCATAGATTTTATATATAAAATTATTTTTATGGGAAATGAACTTTTTAAGGTACTCCTAACTCTTATAGGGGAGAGAGGTGAAAGCATGGATGTCGCACGATGGGTGAAAAAAGCCAAAAAGGGGAATAAAGAAGCATTGCTCCACTTAATCATGTCTGAAAAAGACGTTTATTATAGGCTAGCATTCAGCTATATGGGGAATGCGCATGATGCCATGGATGCCATGGAGGAAATGATTGTCACACTTTATGAAAAGATCGGTCAACTAAAGAAAGAGGAAGCATTTTATAGCTGGAGTAAGACGATTCTGGTGAATGGCTGTAAACGACTCCTTCATAAGCGCGGCAAGCTGGTGCTGTTAGAGGATTGGAGTAAGGTTGACGATAGGGAAATAGGCCAAGTAGTGATTAGTAGTGATCCATATAGCAGAACTGAGCAACAAATGGATTTGGAGACTTTATTGTTACAAGTAAATGAGCATCAGAGAGAAGCGATTCAATTAAAATATTTTCATGATCTCGATTATCAAACGATAGCTGACATTACAAAGGTTTCGATAGGAACGGTTAAATCAAGAATTTATCATGGATTACAAACGCTCAAAAATCAGTACAGAGGTGATGTTGATGAACAATAATGTCGAAGAGCGATTAGCTGATGAGAAGACGCGCATAGCGTCCATTACCGCACCTGAAGAATTAGAAATGAGATTAAGAAAGGCTTTGAATTCGGCTCCCGTAAAAAGAACGAAAAGAATAGCACCGATTTGGAAGATCGCGGCAGTTGTGCTATTGGTGACAGTAATATCTGGACAAAACTACAATGCTTTTGCTTATTATGGCAAACAACTTTTTGGCTTTGATGAATTGCTTAATGGCACAACTTTACAACAGCTAAATGAAAAAGGGTTGGGACAAAACGTCAACAAGAAGACTACGTTAGTAGATGGGACGGAACTTACCATTAACGGAATTATGGCGGACTCCAATCAATTCATTATGTATTACACGTTAACTAACCCCAATGGATTAGAGGATATGTCTGTGGACGCTTTTAGACCCTCTAAAATAAGTGGTTTTTTAACTGATTCTAACGTAGTAAGTGGTACATCATTAATCAATGAAGAGCATACGGAGATTAAAGGACAGATGTCGTTTGACAGCGTAAATCCATTTTCGAAAAAACTAACGTTACACTTTTGGCAGCAGCTGGAAGAGAACAGTCAGATGAGCGAAGGAAAAGTTACGTTCCCTTATAACCCTAATGAGGCCATGGAAACTCAGATTAAACAATCGATTAACAAGAAGGTTAAAGTCGACAAAGGCACGATTACCTTCAAATCAATCACAGCTACACCAACGATGACTGTAGTAAAAGGGAAGCTGGATGTCGATAATTTTGATCGAGTAAAGCTTGGATTACATGGGGTACAATTAATTGTCGATGGAACACCTGTAGAGATCCTGGGTAGTGGTAATCAAACCTCATTAGGTGGAAGAACGTTTGATATTCGCTTCGACACATTGCCTAAGGAGCTACATTCCATGCAGCTAGTCGTTAAAGAATTTGCTGGGTATCAGACGATAGATGAAAAGTATCTCCTGACTGCGAGAAGTGACAAGCCGTTAATGCTGGGTGATAAAGAACTATGGTTAAAGGATGTATCCAAAACCTCTAAAGGTATCGAAATAACGATTGCTACGGATGATGATGTAATGCTGGATGGTGTGTCTATTGAAACGAACAACGGGAGTACAACTTTAAAAACAACGATTAATCAAAAAGAGGTAAAACAAACGGATGGTAAACTAATGAAAGAACGAACTTTATTATTTGATACACAAAGTGAGCCTGAGTCATTACTAATAGAAGGATTGCATTATTTGAAAGCATATAATAAGGTGATTGAGATTCCTGTGAAGTGAAGAAAAGTGTAATATCCATTTTTTATAACATATGGTAATCTATATGGACGTGAGAAAAGGAGGGGCACATGGATCATATAGGGGTTTATAGAGTAAGGCGTCCGTCGTTAATACCACTTCTGGTGTATATCAGTCTGCTAATGGGGATTCAATTATTTCAAATTTATAATCTAAACTATCGCTATACAAGTAGTGACAACTTAGTGCTTTCTTGTTTACTTTATGGTCAGGCTATTTTGTGTTTGATTGTTGCAATTGTTTTAGTCTACAGGATATTTACGATCAGAAGAGTTGTTGAAATTCAGATTCAACCGGAATCTATATTAATAGAAGATCTAGGAATAGAAGCAGAGCGGATTAATGACATATATATAAAAGGATATTTTAGTCCTGTAGTTGGGATTAGGCCTAAAGTGAATAAATTTGTTCCTTATAAATTATGCTTTAATTTTCTGTCACAAAAAGATGAAGATGAAATAATGAAACAGTTAAAAGCTTGGGCCGAGCGAAATCAGATCAAAGTAACTCATAAAAATTTTTCAAGATGGCTATAAGCTCTTCTAGACTAATATACGAAATGAAAGACACTGACTCCTTGTTGGTGTCTTTTTTTTGATCAACCTACACGTCATATGACATGTAACAAAGCTAAGTGGTGACAGAACGTTTCTAGCTTGAATGACATTCCATTTGTGATACTCAGAACAGGTTCACTATTCACAAATCACCCTATAGAGGAGAATGGATTATGAAGAAAAAGACACGCAGGCTCAGCGTCATCGCACTAATATTATCAACAACTGTATTTACAGCATGTTCAGCACCAGTCTCCACTAACGCAACCAGTTCGAAAGGATCTTTTAATGGAAAAGAAATCGAGGCTTTCGCGGACCCAATATTTGCGCAGAAAATGAAGGAATACAATGTGAACGGATCCAATTTTGTCGTGGTTAAAGACGGAAAGGTGCTCGTGAATAAAGGGTACGGATATGCGGACAAAGAAAAGAAAACACTTGTCGATAAGAATACCGTCTTTCAGATCGCATCCGTGTCGAAGACATTTACCGCACTAGCAGCTCTGCAGCTAGTGGAACAAGGAAAGATGGATCTTGATCACGATATCAATGGGTATCTTGGAGGTATGAAAGTACCAAATGAAACGGAAACTCCGTTAACCTTAAGAAATATGTTATCTTACACAACGGGCTTTGATTACCCGGATAAAGCTAACTTTGTTGCACCGGAATATGTAGATCAAGACATTCCCATGAAAAAGTTTATGACGGAGCATATGCCGACGGTCGTTCGGACACCTGGTGAAGCGTATACCTATGATAATTTTGCGTTTTTACTTGCGGGCTATGCGATTGAGAACGTAAGTGGCATCCCGTTTTATAAGTATATGGAGAACCAGGTGTTTAAACCTTTAGGAATGAACTCTACTAGTTCTCGATTTACCCCAGAGCTTTTAGATAGAATGGCTACACATTATGGACCAGATGGTAAACCTCATCCAACCTTTGGGCATGCGCCTACCGATGGGCCACAGGGCAGCATCCTATCCACAGGAGAAGATATGGCTAAATATTTAACTCTTTTTCAACAACAGGGTAGCGTGAATGGAAAGCAAATCATTAGTAAAGAAACCACGGAGATGATGCAAACGTACTCCGTTTTTGCGAATGAATCGCTTCCGATGACGACGGTTGGAGGATTTGAAGGGTATCGTAATGATCTGATGAATGGCCATCATGTGGTTCTCAAAGGTGGAAATATGCCTGGTCATCAATCACTGATCGTATTATTGCCTGAGGAGAATATGGCTTTCTACATGTCCTATAACAATGACACAATGATGAGTTTAGATATTTATGAAGCCTTGATGGATCACTATTTTCCTGAAAAGAAAGCTCCAGAGGCGCCAACGTATCTCCCATTGCCTGCATCAGAAGCTGCTAAATATACTGGAACTTATTTGAACACCAGATTCTATTTCTTGAAATCGAACTTCACCTATGCAGACGGCAATCTGATTATGGAGACTGGAACAAGCGGTACACATACGTTACGAATGATTAATCCGCTATTGTTCGAAGATGAATTAGGTAACAAATTGGCCTTTAAAAAAGATCATAAAGATCAGATCGAATACTTCTATTATACGAATCCTAATAGCCCAGACTTTGTTTCAGATGCTCGTAAGGTCCATACGAAGCCAGCATTCGCTGATGTATCTGAGGAGAGCGCTTATAAATCTTACATCGACAACCTGTATTCGCTGGATGTGATAAGTGCTAAATCTGGCAACCATTTCGAACCGCAGGGAACGATGACGCAAGGTGAGTTTATGGATGCGCTAATTCTTGCCCATGGTTGGTACGGCTTTCCTCATTTAATTGAGGGGAATAAAGAATTAACGAAAAAAGGAATCCCTGGTTTTGATCGTAATGCAGTCATCACAAGACAAGTAGCAGCCGTTATGATTCAAAATCTAAAACAAGCTAAGCAAGCTTCAGAAATTACGCTTAAAGGTGACACAGACTCATGGGCCACTGATTCGATCATAGCATTAGTGTCACAAGGCATTGTAGATCCTGATACAAAAGTGAATGATGACGGGACTGTCGATTTTCGTTCTAAAAAGCCTTTGCTTCGCCAAGAAGCGAGTGCATTACTTGATCTTGCTTTTGGATACTATACGTTGCCAATCAAACACTAAGAATTGGACACCTCAGAGAGACTCTTTGGGGTGTTTTTTTTAATGATAGGTTTAAGAGTCAACGAGTACGGTAATTTTGGTTATCAACTGCGAATAATTTCTCCTCGTAGCGTTCGTTTGCAATAGATTGTACTACGCGAATTCCGCCTACATTATCCTCAATACGTAACAACATAGTTCAGAATGCTATTAAGTGCATAGATGGCGAGTAGGGCCAGACAGGCCCACACGATAAGCGACCAGTTGCCATTAGGTAGTAAGTCATCAATAAAGCTACTTACCGCAAGCGGCAATGCCAGTTCTAGCAGCCAGAAACGTCGAATCAACGGCAATATTTAGTGAAAAAGAGTCTGCTATCTATTGTAGTGTTGGTCGTCAGTGGTGTTTGGAATACCCAAGCAGCTATTCAGTCATGTAACAACGATTCCTACACATGTTGTCGATGGGGCAAAGCTATGTGCAGCTGAAGCTGCTGTTCTGACCCGGTATTGATGCTTGCTGGCTTGCTTCAGACTCCTGAAGAAGACATCCATTACTATTTACAATCGTTTTGCAGCATACTCATCAAAATTAAATCCAAGCCTGAAATTTAAGGAAATTTTAACATTTACCCTACTTCTTTTTTAAACAGTTGTCCTTATTCTAAATGAGTGGAGGAGAAAGCTGAGGATGAAGAAGTGTTTTTTTGGTTTGTCCTACTTCTATTATTGGGTTATGTAGTCTTTCAAAATCGTCACTATGGGATTTCGGACAACAATATGGATGGAGTCATTGTAACGGTGTACCCTTGAACAGTAATTATTGAAAGGACGATGAAGACAACAATGAAGAAATGGATCCGCAAAGATACTTCAGCGGCATTGATGTTTCTCGCGCCGAGTGGTATCGGATTTGCGCTGTTCTACCTTATTCCGTTTGCGATGGGAGTGTTCTATTCTTTTATGAACAGTACGGTAGACGGCCAATTTGTGGGATTGGATAATTATCGCGAGCTGCTCGCGAGTAATTCCTTCAGAGAGGAAGCATCCAATACGTTTTATTTTAGCGTGATCAGTGTTCCGCTTATGCTTGTGCTGTCGCTAGGTTTGGCGATGCTGTTGAATAAAAATATTTATTTTCGAAAATGGCTACGGACTGTATTTGTGTTACCGCTTGTCGTTCCAGTCGCCTCGATTATTCTGATCTGGCAGATGCTGTTCGATTGGAACGGCTCCCTGAATGCTTGGATGAGCTACTTTGGATCCGAACGTGTGGATTGGATGAAGACCGATGCGGCCCGAAATGTCGTCATTGTCGTGTATTTATGGAAGAACATCGGCTATAACGTCATATTGTTTTTGGCGGGACTACAGCAAATCCCGAAGGATTACTACGAAACCGCCCAAATTGAAGGGGCAGGGCGTTTGCGGCAGTTTAGAAGTATTACACTTGTCTATCTAACATCCACGATGTTCTTTGTAGTGATCATGTCGATCATTAACTCATTTAAAGTATTTCGGGAAACGTATTTGATCGCAGGCGATTATCCGCATGACAGTATATACATGATGCAGCACTATATGAACAACATGTTCATGTCGTTGGATATTCAGAAGCTGACTGCGGCTGCGACTTTGATGTTTGGTTGTATTTTTCTGATCGTCATGGGATTGTTTGCGATTGAACGCCGGCATCGGCAGTTCATGGAATAGGGGGTAGAGAAGGGTTGTGCCAGTTACTAAAATATTGAAAAAAATTTCGTTAACGGTCGTCATGGTCGCTATCGCGGTCATGTTATTATTCCCTATTGTAATCACTTTCACAAATTCGATCATGACAGAACAAGAAATTGGCATCAATTATGGGCCCATAGGGCAGATGAACGAAGCGGTTGCAGGGAGATCAAATCCTTTTGTGAATTTAAAATTGCTGCCGGATAAAGTGTCCTTGGAGCAGTATGACAAGATTTTGGTGGGTAGCCCAAAATATCTGATGATGTTCTGGAATTCGGTATTCATGGTGGTGCCGATCATCGCAGGGCAGACCATCATAGCAGCACTGGCTGCGTACGCGTTCTCCAAGCTAAAATTTCGCGGCCGAGAGCCCTTGTTTCTCGTCTATGTCTTGACGATGCTCATGCCATTCCAAGTGACGCTAGTACCGAATTACATTATGGCGGATAAGCTTGGGCTGTTGAATAGTCCAAATGCGATTATATTACCTGGGATTTTCGCAGCTTTCGGTGTGTTTATGCTCAGGCAGTTCATGCTGGCTATTCCATATGCCTACATCGAAGCGGCCAAGATCGATGGATCCGGACATTTGCGGATATTCTGCACCATTATCATCCCGATGATCAAGCCAGGTTTGGCTGCACTCGTTATTTTATTGTTTGTCGACTATTGGAACATGGTGGAGCAGCCACTTATTTTTCTGGACGATCCGTTCAAGCAGCCGCTATCGGTTTATTTATCCATGATCAATAAAGAGAAGGGGATTGCTTTCGCTGCATCGGTGCTCTACATGTCTCCGATGGTGCTGTTGTTTCT
This sequence comes from Paenibacillus sp. Marseille-Q9583, assembly GCF_976954365.1. Classification (NCBI taxonomy): domain Bacteria; kingdom Bacillati; phylum Bacillota; class Bacilli; order Caryophanales; family Paenibacillaceae; genus Paenibacillus; species Paenibacillus sp. Marseille-Q9583. The sequence goes on along the minus strand of NZ_CDRJTB010000051.1, from coordinate 16,559 downwards.
GTATGCAGAGTCGTATTTCATTGAAGGCATTCAATTGTCTGGCATCAAGGGGTAATGTTTGCGAGGTTGATGCTTACGAAGTAAACTTTCCTACGGAAAGTTCTTAGGAGGAGAAGAACGGGATATGGAGTTAGAAAAAGTAGCGGCTGATCGTAGGCGCAAACGAATCATTCAGATCGTGTTCATTATTTTTATGGGATTGTTAATCTTCTTTACGTTGTTCAGTAACACGCTACAGTCGCTGACCTTGCCGAAAGTGAGAACGGAAAAGCCGGCTGCTGGAAGTCTTGTACTTACGATCGAAGGTAGCGGAATACTGCAACCGCTCGCCGAAGCTAAACTATCGAATGCTGCCGGCTGGAAGGTCCAAAAGATTCTCGTGAAAGAGGGAGATCGTGTGAAGAAGGGGCAGAAGTTAATCATCTATGACAGCAAATCTGCCGAACGAGAATTGGAAGATGAAATAACCAATTTAGAAAAACAGCAAATCGAGCAGCAGAATATTCAAGATCAGTTCATTCAGTCGAGCATGGAAGGGGACGAACTCAAGATTCGGAATGCAAGACGTACTATCGAGACAGGTAAACTTAATCTACATATGCAGGAACGTAAAATTAACGAGATGAGAGATAAATTGACAAGCCAACAAGATATTGCCGCCCCTTTCGATGGTATTATAGCGAAATTGAATGCCGTTGAAGGGTTAACATCAGCGGGAGAACCGGATGTTCTTATCTCGAACAGCAGGCTAGGTTATCGATTCGACATATCTGCTGATTCAAAGGTGTTGTCCAGCTTAGGGATTTCGATCGGAGAGAAGATCGAGGTCGAGGTAAATACTGTCCAAGAACAACAGGCCCGTATGATCGAAGGCACGATTGAGGAAGTGGCGAATGAACAACCACGTATCGAGAGCTCATCTAGTGAAGAGGGGGGGCAGACCATAACGATCCCTCAGAAGGTTCTTCGCATAAAGGTCGTTAACTCTGAACTGAAAGGGGGTGAGCAAGCAAAGATCAAACTTGAGAAAGGTTCACGGCAAGAGGGATTGCTCGTTTCCAATAAGGCTATTCACGAGGACCGTGGCGGCATGTTTGTTTATAGAGTTGAAGAACAGAGAGGGGCATTAGGAAATGTCTTTGTTGCCCGTAAAGTCCTCATTCATACAAGTGAAACGAATGACAAAGAAACGATGATCCAATCGGATAGCCTGTATGAGGAAGAACTGATTATTCTGGAAAGCAGTGAGCCTTTACAAGACGGAAACCGTATTCGAATGGAATAGTTAAGCATTTATGCGATAAAAATTATAGGAGGAATTTATACGATGAAAAAGTGGCTAGGGATGATATGTGTTGGTATTTTAATAACGACAACGACTGCATGCGGTTCTGGAGGTAGTGAGGAATTGGCAAGTAAGGAGAAACAGGTAATTAAAGAGGGCAAAACAGTCGTTACTTTGTCTATCCAACAACCGAGCGAATTTCTTAAGACAGCAGAGAAAAAGTTTGAAGAAAAGTATCCGGACATTGATCTTCAAATTCAGACTACAGATGATTATGAAAAATACACAAAAACGACGAATACAGCGCTGCTATCAGGAAAGGGTCCGGATATCTTCGAAATAACCGGCCGCATGCCTATCGATGATTTCGTGAGCAAAAAGCTTCTCCTGAACATGGATGACTCCATGGAACAAGACAAAACGTTGAATAAAAGCGATTTGAAAATGAACGTATTGGAACTATTGAAGATGAATGGCGGTATGTATGCCATGCCTCTCGGATTCGGGATGAGTTTATTCGCAGGAGACGGGAACGTGATTAAGAACTCCACTGTGAAGATTGACGACAAGAGCTGGAACTGGAATACCTTTGAGGATATCTCGAAGCAGCTCATTCAACAGGCAGAGAAGGGTGGCAAGAAACAGTTTTATGGCTTGGCTTATTACCCGGCGGATAGCATTCTCACGAACATGGTCGCGGACAATTACGCGGAGTTCGTCGACCTCACGGCGAAAAAGGCAAAGTTCGACTCCCCCGAATTCGTGGAACTGATGCAGAATATCAAAACAATGTTTGATGAAAAAGTCATGACTGAGGAGCTAGCGGAAACGGACAATCAGTTGTTTTCTCACGTCAATTTAACGTCGGTAGACTATATCGGCGGCTTATATTCACACTTTGAAAATCCGGTACTGCTGCAACAGCCGCATATAGGGAAATCAGAAGGAACGCGGATATTTCCTTTATCCCAAATTGCGATACGGGCCAATTCTCCGGTGAAGGACGAAGCGTGGAAGTTCATTTCCTTCCTATTATCTGACGAGGCACAATCGCTGCAAGAGAGAGAAGGTTTCTCCCTGCTAGCATCTGTGGACGATAAAAAACTGAACGAGATTCAGGAACAAGTTAAAAGCGGAACATACAAGCTCTTGGACGGCAAAAAGGCCAAGGTATCGGATGAAGAATTTACGCAATTCAAACATTTAGTTAATGGCACGTATCGATACGAGGACGCGGATGGTAAAGTAATGCGCATGATATCCGAAGATTCCGTATTCTTCTTCAGTGGACAAAAGTCCGCAGAGGAAGTTGCCAAGCTTATCCAGAACAAGGTGACAATCTATTTAAACGAATAGGAAACAATAAAACTGAAGCAGCTTCCCTGTGAGCTGCTTTTTAAAGCTATATAGATTGAACTAAAGTTTGCGCTCACAAGTTCAATCATTTCTAAAGAGAATCATGAATATGAGGGTTCGTCTTTAGTACAATCTATTAATTAACATGGAAAACCAGCTATTCATGCTATTCAATCGCAATCGATAGATTTGGCCATTTTGGATATTATGCTGGCTGAGCTGGATAGTTACGAGGTCACCCGTCAATTTCGGGAAAAGAATCATCTGCCGATCATTTTTTAAGTGCCAAGACCTCTGATCTTGATAACTCAAACCTCGCAGAGCGAAAATAAGCGTAAATCCTAGGTGGAATTGGTATCGAAGATCATAGAATAGGAGGGCTTACAAAAATAGAAAACACCGTTTCTGTTTGGTATAGTGATTGTGACGAGCAATCAACTCTCCCAAGGAATTAAACCTGCAATCAAAGAAATTAACGTTCTGCGTCATTAAAGGAATACGAAGATCAATAAAAGTTCGGCTATACCGCAGCGTACCTGTTCCTGAAAAATATTGAATTTAAGATAGAGGATATTAGAGAATGTAAGCCAGATCCCCAGTTTTTTAATAGTGAAAAAGAGTATAAGAGAAGGATGAGAATCCCACATTTTCTCGTGTTTAAATGTATAAAATAAATTGTCGAAGTAACGCTAGTCTAATGAGCATATGAATTCAAAGAATTGCAATGAGGAGGTTTAAAGATGAAGTGGATGCCATTTATACGCCCAACTGAGCATTATGATCAACAAATTATAGATATCGATGAGCAGATTTATGCATTGATAAAACAACGTAAGGATTGATTTTTTTATACACTGACCTCTATACGACAATACAGTAATGCAAGTGTTATCACGCTTAGTATAGATTGGGATATTACCTCTGAATTATATGCCAATAAACTTAACCATTTTGAGCTGTATATAGGAGAAGCGTATGACAGTAGAATGACGAATGGCGGAAGTTCATCAGGGCATGCAGCTTATAACTACGTAGTATCTCCGCCACTCCCCGACGATATCTCCGGTATTAAATTAGAGTTCAGGGAATTTAGTTCACCCTTAAAGAAGGATGGGACAGGTACTGAAATTGTGTTTAAGCTAGAATAACTATACAAGGTATTTTTAACAATAGAATCTAGCAGGAAGAGGTACGTATCTATGAATCAAATGATATGGCTAACTGGACTATCGGGTTCAGGTAAATCTACGCTTGCAGAGGAACTGAAAAATCACATTGAGAATTGCTACATTCTGGATGGTGATACATTGAGGAGAGGTATTAATCAGGATCTTCAATTTAGCGAAGAGGATCGATTGGAAGTTGGTAGAAGAATTGGTGAGATAGGTAAGATTCTGCTTGATGCGAACCTGAATGTGATCGTTGCCTCGATCTCTCCATACCGCTCCACACGTGATAAGGTCCGTTCTCTCATAGGGGACTCCTACAAGGAAGTTTATGTGCAATGCCCTTTGGAAGTATGTGAGAAGAGAGATCCGAAAGGTCTATATAAACAAGCAAGAGCCGGACAAATCAAGCATTTTACGGGTATTGATTCTCCATATGAGGAGCCCGTTAGCCCGGATGTGATCGTAGAGACAGACAAGTTTTCCTTAGATGAATGTGTGTCGAAAATCCTTCAACACACATCAGCTATGGGGAGGAAATAAAACATTTATTAAATTTGATAGAAAAGACGAGCAAACCATCAACGGTTGCTCGTCTTTTTTACGTTCCATTGTCAGTAACACTGCTGGAAAATAGTTCTGCGAATATCATTGTAAATGATAATCATTATCATATATGATGGGGGTATAAATCTCTCAACATGGAGTGATAGAGAAGGGGGAGCGCAAGACAGTGACATTGAATGATCAAGCTTTGCTATGGAATCAGGCATTCATCAAGATCATAGATATACGACATACAAGAATGGAACAAGGCGAGGAGCTGTACGCGTACAGAATGCCCTCAAGCGTCTTCTTATATGTGACTAGAGGTAGCGCACATCTCCAACTGGACGGCATAGCACACCGCGTCAGCCGCTTTTCCTTGCTCCATGGTGGCAAGGGTCTCTACCTTGATATTACGGCAGATGAGCTGCTGGAATACTATATTATTTTGTATAAAGCGGTACTAGCACTACCATCCCGTCAAGAAACGATCAAGCTGATGGAGAAGCACAATCCGTTTCAAATGCAATATGTATTTAAGCCCCATTATCCGATTTCCGTTTTCCATCATGTCACCTCCATGAGCAAGGAGTGGCATCGTTCAGATCTTCTCAATAAGCTTCAAGTTAAAGCAATATTTTATCAAATGGTTTATGAAATTCTAGAGCAGATGGAACGCCAGAATATCATAGCCGTTAAGCCTGACTTGGTGGCCCAAGCGGTTCGTTATATTCATGAACGCTATCGGGAGCCGATAACGCTTGAGACGCTGCTTGAACATCTTAGTTGCAGCTCCAGACAGCTACTACACGCCTTTAAGAAGCAAGTGAGAACGAGCCCGATCGATTATTTGATTCAATTGCGGATGAGCAAAGCGAAGCAGTTGCTTCTATCCACAGATTTCACGCTGAAGGAAATCGCCGAGAGTGTAGGCTATACCGACAGCTATTATTTCAGCCGTATCTTCAAGAAATACGAGGGTGTTTCTCCCACCAGCTTTAAAGAAGCAGCGTTGCAACAGGAGCAGCGTCGAAATAATCCATCCTTCGTGTTCAGATCTCCCATTGTTGCTAGAAGGCAGCAACGTTATATTGGTAATGAGTTTGAGAATCATTATCAATATAAAAGAGAAGGGGAAATACCGATGTATCGTAAGTCAAGAACAACAATGGCAGCAACCTTATTATTTTGTTTCGTTCTCTTTTTGAGCGCATGCTCGACAGGGGGAACGAATGTCACACCGACAAGCAACAGCACTTCTACTAATAATGTTGCAACTTCCGCAAGTCCAGCTGCGAGTCCGTCGACGGATGTAAGTAATGACACAAGAGTGATTAAGCATGCGATGGGGGAAGAAACGCTTACCGGCGCCCCTGAACGTGTTGTCATATTGACCAATGAAGGAACAGAGGCACTTTTGGCACTGGGCATCAAACCGGTCGGAGCCGTTCAGTCTTGGATTGGTGACCCTTGGTACGACCATATCAAGAAAGACATGGAAGGCGTTACGGTTGTAGGAGACGAGCTTCAGCCGAATATTGAATTGATCGCGAGCCTCAAGCCGGATCTGATTATCGGTAATAAGGTCAGACAAGAGAAAATCTACGACCAATTAAAGCAGATAGCTCCGACGATATTCTCCGATGACCTGGCAGGAGATTGGAAGATTAATTTCAAGCTCTACTCCGAAGCTTTAAACAAGCAGGAAGAAGGAGCGCAGGCGATGGCGGACTTCGATAAACGAGTTGCGGAAGTCAAGGCGAACCTCGACAGCAAAGCAGACACGAAAGTGTCGGTGGTGCGCTTCTCCGCGAAACAAGTGCGTATTTATCAGAAGCAAACGTTCTCCGGCGTGCTCTTGAGCCAATTAGGAATTGCACGGCCTGAGTCGCAGGATAAAGACTCCTTTATCGAAGTTATGACCAAAGAGACAATTCCTAGCATGGATGGTGATGTGCTCTTCTATTTCGTGTCAGAGACTCCGGGCAAGGACGATGCATCGAAGGTCGTGGAGGAATGGAAAAAAGATCCGTTGTTCCAAAATTTGAGCGTTTCAAAGAACAACAAGGTGATTCAAGTCGATGAAGCGATCTGGAACTCGGCAGGCGGATATGAAGCAGCCAATCTGTTGCTGGACGAACTCGTTAAATACTTTGATGTGAAATAATAAAGGCGGATCGAATCAACAAGCTGGCGCTGTATTCGCGTCAGCTTGTTGACGATTCCGGCAGTTTAGTTGTTAAGACTGCCAATGAATAGGAGGCTCGGTGCAGACGTGAATGGTTCTTTCCTAAGCAAGCGAAAGCTCGCCGGCCTAGTTGTCGGTGCAATTTTGTTTCTAATTAGTATGTTATGCAGTGTATTGTATGGTCTTCATCAATTCAGCTTGAAAGATCTATGGCTGGCTTACAGTCAATTCAACGGTTCCAACGAACATCTTATTCTGACGAAGGTTCGTGTTCCCCGAACCCTGATTGCGGCACTGGTGGGGGCAAGTTTAGCAGTAGCCGGGGCAATTATGCAGGTTCTGACAAGAAATCCGCTGGCTTCGCCCTCTGTCTTCGGTGTAAATGCGGGCGCTGTGCTATTTATTGTCATCGGGTTACTCGTATTCGGTTCCTCGTTAACGATGAGCGGTATGGTCTGGCTTGCTTTCGCAGGTGCGGTAGCAACATCGGTGGTCGTCTATACGCTTGGATTGCAAAGAGGCGGTTTCGAGCCGGTAAAGCTGACCTTGGCCGGCGCTTGTATGGCAGCTTTCGCTTCCTCTATTACATCCGGCATTATTCTAATTAATAAGCAATCGTTGGAATCTGCCCTATTCTGGATGATCGGCTCTGTAGAAGGAAGAAATCTGGAGCATTTATTGATGGTTCTGCCTTATATGGCAATAGGAATGACGATCTCACTATTACTCTCGGGCTCGTTAAATATTATGGCGATTGGAGACGATAGCGCGAAGAGTTTGGGACAGCGTCTAACGCTGGTCCGCGTGCTGTCTGCTACGGCAATTGTACTATTGGCGGGAAGCTCGGTAGCAGCAGCTGGTCCGATTGCTTTCATAGGACTTATTGTCCCTCACTTATGCAGATACATCGTTGGGCATGATTTTAGATGGCTGCTTCCTTATACCGCATTAGTTGGGGCGATTCTTTTGGTGACTGCGGATTTAGCATCGCGCTTTATTCTGGAATCCAGAGAAGTTCCGGTTGGTGTCGCAACGGCGATTATCGGCGTTCCCTTTCTGATCCATGTGGCTAGGAGGAAACAGCATGCTTAAAGCGCGTATAGCGAAGCATTCATTCTTGTTGTTTTTAGGTTTAACTTGTCTCGTTGCCGCCTTGTCACTCCTTAGTTTATCCGTTGGGGGAGTTAGCGTACCAATAAAAGAGGTACTTGCTTCTCTTACGGGGCGAAACGCAGAAGCCAGTAACCTGATCATTATGCAGTTCCGTTTGCCTCGAATAGTGGCTGCTATACTCATTGGCGCAGCATTGGCTGTAGCGGGTGCGCTATTACAGGGCGTCATCCGCAATCCTCTCGCTTCGCCCGATCTGCTGGGTGTAACCGGAGGGGCATCGGTAGCTGTGGTTGCCTTCATGACTTTCGTGACCGGCTATAGTATCCACTGGGTACCGTTCATTGCCATCGGCGGTGCGTTGGTTGCGACAACTATTAATTATGTATTTGCTTGGAAAAAAGGTGTGTCGCCGTTTCGGCTGGTGCTGATCGGTATTGGCATTTCTACGGCAATGGGCGCGCTCACTACGTTTCTGCTAATTAGCGGGCCGGCTTATTTGGCCGCACAAGTGCTGAATTGGATGACGGGAAGCATCTACGGCACCAATTGGAGTTATATTGAAGTGCTGTGGCCATGGGTAGCGGTATTCATTCCTTTATCGCTACTGCTCGCGAAGGAATTAAATGTGCAATCCTTAGGTGAGGATGTCGCTCGCGGGCTTGGAAGCAGGCTTCAGCTAAGCCGGATGATTCTCTTATTTTATAGCGTTGCACTTGCCGGTGCTGCAGTTGGCGTAGCCGGGACGATATCGTTCATCGGATTGATGGCACCGCATATCGCCCGAATGCTTGTTGGAAATTCTTACAAGCTGATCATCCCGGTATCCGCGTTAATAGGTGCAATCATTCTACTGTTGGCGGATTTGGCAGGAAGAATGCTTTTTCAACCGCTAGATGTTCCGGCAGGCGTGTTCACAGCAGGCATTGGAGCTCCTTTTTTCATGTATCTGCTGTTTAAGCGTAAGAAGATTTAGATCTTCTTTCAAGAGGATGAGAACAGAGGGAGGCAAAGAATGGGACAGAAATTGGAGCTTTTTGACGTAACTATAATCGGCGGAGGACCGGCGGGGTTGTATGCTGCCTTTTACAGTGGAATGCGCGACATGAAGACGAAGCTGATTGAGGCGAGAGAGGAACTCGGAGGAAGGACATTAATGTATCCGGAGAAGATCGTCTGGGATGTCGGCGGTATGGCCCCGAATCGCGCAGCGCAGCTGACAAAGCTCATGATCCAGCAAGCTCAAACTTTTGATCCGACCATTGTACTGAGTCAACAAATTACCGGGTTGGAGAGATTGGTTGATGGCACGATGCGTATAACATCTGCGACCGGAGAGCAGCATTGGAGCCGGACGCTGATTTTGGCCATAGGCCATGGTGCGCTAAAGCTTGCTAAGCTTAACCTGCCTGGAGCGGAAAATTACGAAAAAAATAATCTCCATTATAACGTTACGGATGTGGCAAGCTTTCGCGGTAAAAGAGTGCTAATCTCTGGAGGCGGTGATTCAGCTGTCGATTGGGCTAATGAACTAGTAGGAATCGCTTCATCGGTTACGCTCGTGCACAGGCGGGATCGATTCAGTGGTATGGAACGGAATGTGAAGCGTATGAAGGCATCGAACGTTCAAGTTCTTACGCCATATGCCATTAAGGATTTATATGGGAATGGCAATCGTCTTGATGAGGTTTCAATAGCTCCATTAAATGCGGACGGGGAATGGACGGATGAAACAGAACAGGAGCGTCTTGCGGTGGATGCCGTCCTAATTAATCATGGGCTACGCGGGGATTTAGGTCCTATTGTAGATTGGGGGTTAGTGAGAGAGGATTGGAATTTTAATGCGGACGAGAAGCTGGCAACCAATCTTCCAGGAGTGTTCGTGGCTGGAGATACGGCAAATTACGGCAGCAAGCTTTATCTTATTGCCGGAGCTTTTACGGATGCAGCGTTAGCCGTGAACAGCGCCAAGTTGTATATCGAGCCGGATGCGTCAACAAGAGCGCAGGTCTCCTCACATAACAGTAAGTTTGATGAGAAGAACAGGGCGTTAGAACTTGTAGAGGAACGACGTTGAAGGGATGACTTACAAGCGATGTAAATTCATTAATTGTTTTGGAAAGTTTATCTATGTTTGAAGCAGAATTTCAGCTACTATTGTTAAAGGATAGAACAGTAACTGTTCCTACACTAATTCACATAATTAATAAGACGATACACTATCTCCCTTATAGATTAGTGATGCTGAATCTGCTTATGTCTATGGATCTCTACCTATCTATCCTTCTAATTTATGATCGGAGATGGTATAGATGAACTCATTGAAAAATAAAATAGCAATCGTTACTGGAGCAAGCAGATCCACAGGAATCGGTACAGCCATATGCCGTTCACTTGCAAGCCAGGGGGCAGATATTTTCTTTACGCATTGGCATCCTTTTGATGAAACGGAAGGGAATGGTGGAGAAAAGGAATGGCCGGAGCAACTTTGTGCAGAACTGAAAAGCTTGGGAGTCGGGGCGAGTCACATGGAAGCAGATTTTTCCAATCCTGAAATCTCAATAAAGATTATGGATCAGGTAGAACAAACTTTAGGAAATGCTTCCATTTTGATTAACAATGCAGCTTATTGCGTGCCCACGAATTATCAGAACCTGAGCATCACTTCGTTAGATCAACACTATGTAGTGAACAATCGTGGCACGGTTTTACTCAGTACTGAGTTTGCCAGAAGGTTCGAAAAGAATCATTCAAAGGGGACTCCAGGTAGAATTATTTTTATGGTTTCTAAAGGGCCTGACCCTGATAACCTGGCTTATATATTAACAAAGGGTGCATTAATTGGATTAATTGAACCTCTTTCAGTTGGTTTAGCTCCGCTACATATCACAGTTAATGGTTTTGATCCGGGTCCTACGGATTCCGGGTGGATAACGGATGAGATGAAAACTCATTTTTTACCTATGTTTCCAATGGGAAGAATCGGGTTGCCAGAAGATGCAGCTAGAGGCATTAGTTTCTTAGCGAGTGATGATTCGCAGTGGATTACGGGGCAAGTGATTAAGTCTGAAGGTGGATTTCTAGGAAAATAAAAGACATAAGTACTTTATCCTGGCTACCGATTGAACGGTAGCCTTTTTTGTTAGTGGGCAGACTATCGCTACAAAACATGGAGAATGATGATATAATATCCAAACTCAATGATTTAGATATGAAGGGAGAAGCCCAGCATGATTACTCTCAGAAAGATCACACTAGAAAACCGACGTGCTATTTTCAATTTGGAGGTTTCAGACGATCAACGTCGCTTCGTAGCGTCCAATTTATCAAGCATGGCTTCGTGTTATGTCCTTGTAACCAATGGTGGTCATCCATTTCCGTTTGCGATTTACGCGGATGAAGAGCCGGTTGGTTTTGTGATGATGACTTATGGTATTACTGGATATGAAGTACCCTCCTTTGTAAATGATAGCTATTGTATCTTGCGACTAATGATTGATAAACGATACCAGAATCAGGGCTACGGCCGAGAAGCCATGACAAGAATTTTAGAATTTATCCGCACTTTACCGGCAGGCCCCGCACAATATTGCTGGATTTCTTATAAGGCTGATAACTTGCCCGCTAAAAGGCTCTATGAAAGCTTCGGTTTCCGTGACAGCGGCGAAATTATTGAAGAAGAGCTAACAACCGTATTGCGACTTTAATTTGCTTTAACCTTGGGAATTTCGAACCGTTTCGTGAAATCATCGTTACTTTGAAGCAGTATCAAATCACAATTCACGTTCGGAGATGGAACTAGCTCCCATGTATTGATCGATGTCTCATAGCAATTAGTATAAACCGCTACTCGAAAATGCAAGTAACGGTTTATACTAATTATCTATATTCCAACAGTTCAATTACATTGCCAAACGGATCTACAATGGCGCTATAGATGCCTGGAGGACACTCGCGAGGTTCGTCGTATAGCACTTTGATACCAAGCAGCTTATATTGCTGAATAGAAGCGACTAGGTCCTCGACTTGGAGTCCAATTACAACTTGCGATTCTCTTGGATACTGAACTTGAGTATTGAGCTCCACTTGACAGAGTACAATCGGGATAGGTTCGTGCTTCAAGCTAACAAGGCAATCATCATATTGGGTGGAGATTTCGAATCCTAATTTATTACAATAGAAATCAATGGCAACAGTCATATCTGCTATGTTAATAGAAATAACACTGATATTAGGCATACAATTATTCCTCCAATAGGTTAGAATACATGCACAAACAAGGGATAGGATCATTTATTGACAGCACAATGTTCCTTGACCTGCCTCTAACTTGCTCTTAAGACTTGAAAGCATCTGTGCCCAAGCCTGCTCATGCCAGCTTCTAGCGGTTTGTGACGGTTCAGATTCTGTCCATCCCGAATGACATATCGTAACAAGTGTACCATCGGAAAGAGCTATCAATTTCACCTCAATCTGTGTTAGATTTGCGGGCTTATTCATGACTTCAGCGAACGGATCAGGACCTTTCCATTCAATGACGAGTGTATGAGGTGCTTCTATCCGAAGTATTTTACAACCAGCAGTACTCATCGATCGCTTGTTGATAGGATCGAATTAAAGTTCGTATTTCCCGCCTTCCTTCAATTCGATTAATACTTCTGGTGCAAACCATTCCGATAGACGATCCGCATCAGTCCATGCCTTCCATACCAATTCTAGATTACTGTTAACGACGATTTGTGATACTAGACTCATCTGGTCACCTCTTATCAGGAAGATTACTGTCGATTTGATTAAGTATATGTGATTAATCAGCTTGTAAAGTCTTCTAGTTTGCTCGCTTTCGGTTAAATTTCTCAAACAATAACAGCGGTAAATTAACGACGATTGGTGGATCATACGGGAGAGGATCTCTTAAAAGGATGTGTACGTGCAACTTCGTTGTAATATTCACTTCAACAGGTTCATCAAATTTCCCTCGCAAACATGTATCTAACTTAAAATAGTCAACAGGATTACGACTCCATGGAATACCTGCTGCAAGTATGTAATACGTACCAGGTGAGATATCAGTAAATATGCATTCGCGATTACGCATATTGAGCGCAGTACCGACGATGGGTTTTTGATCGGGAATGGGGCGTGGAAATAAACCTACAAATAATAGACCACGAAAATCCGGAGGGGTCTCTAGTTGACAGTGAATGCACATTTGTGGTGAGGATGGCAATGTATCAGATGTTAAGGGTGTGTGTTCATATTGATTCATATGGGAGAATAATTCAGACGAAGTGGCTGCAAACTTCTTAGGTGATAGGCCGACGAATTGCTTGAACCGATGATGGAAAGAGCCGGCACTTCGGAAGCCTATCGAGAGCATAATCTTCGTTAGCAACGAAGGTTGTTTCAGCAGCGCTAGTTTACCAGATTCCATCCGCAAGGCGGACAAGTATTGGCGTGGTGAAATTCCTGTTGCCTTCTTAAATATTCTAGTGAAGTGATAGGCGCTATAACCAACTAGATGAGCGAGTTGCTCTGAAGTTACTTCTTCATCAAGATGCTCCTTCATGTATTGAATAGCTAGCTCCGTCTTGTGGATATAGCTATGATGTGGTAGATGAGTAGGCTCTACGTTAACCATCTCCTTCATTATCATAGGGGGTTCATAGTGTGTAATATTAAAAAAATCCTATATATGTAGTATTTTAGGTTTTATTTGAACGCAGTACAATGCTTAGTTGAAAATATGTAATAAGGAAAGCTCGAGGTGTGATATGGACAGAGTAGCGAATATAAGAACTGAAGAGAAGAGATATCATGACTTGTGTTACGATAGTTATAATTTGTTCGAGCCAGGTTCCTGGCTACATAAACCCGTAAAGACGGTAATCGATCTATTAGAAGAATACAGAGATCAAGAATACTTAAGTGTATTAGATTTAGGAGCTGGGATTGGCAGGAATAGTATCCCCATAGCGGAATCCATGAAAAATAGAAATGGGAAGGTAGTTTGTGTTGATTTATTGGAGTCGGCCATAGAAAAATTGGAAGGCTATAGTCGAAAATTTGGAGTCGAACCATTTATTGTAACAAGACTATCTGACATTGAATATTTCATTATCGATCAAGAGGAATATGACATTATCTTAGCTGTATCTGCCTTGGAACATATAAGTTCGGAAAAAGCTCTGGAAAGTAAGCTTAACGAAATGATTATTGGAACTAAAAGAAATGGAATCAATTGCATTATTATCGGATCGAACATACAAGAGGTAAACCTTGAAAATGGACAAGAACTAGACCCGATGTTTGAAGTGAATATACCTACAGAAAGAATGATGGATTTATTAGTTCAGCAGTACACTGGATGGGAAGTTAAACAACGATCTGTAAAACAAATAGAATATGAAATTGATAGAAAAGGCCACCTCGTAAAACTGACAACAGATTGTATAACCTTTGTTGCTAAAAAAAATAATAAACACTAGGAGATTGTTATGCCTTTCACTTTTGCTCATCCTATTTTTGCACTTCCTTTTAAATATGTGAACCCAAAATACTTTAGTGCTACCGGCTTGATTCTAGGAAGTATGTCACCTGATTTTGAATATTTTATTATGCTTGAGCCCCATCAAAGTATAGGGCATTCAATAACAGGATTGTTTTTACAGACAATTCCCCTATGTGTGATTATTGCACTGATTTTCCATTTTATAGTTAAGGAGATGTTAGTATTGCATCTTCCTTCGAACTATAATATAGATCAACGAGCGTACAATACCTTGAGCAAGTGGAGATTGACCTCTAAGGGCTGGGTAGTGTTCATCATATCTGTGATTATTGGTTTCTTTACTCACGTGTTCATCGATGGTTTTACACATTTCAATGGTTACTTTGTAGAACAATTTCCCCCATTAAGGGATATAGTGATTTATAATTTCACTCTTTATAAAATATTGCAGCATTCGTTTTCCATATTCGGATTACTCATGGTAACTTGGATCATAGTTAGGTCGTTGTATCGCCATCGTGAAACGGTAACAATGATACCAACAGTTACAACGATACAAAAAAATATTTTCTGGACATCAGTAGCTGTTGTAGCGATAGCAGTAACCAGTATGAAGTTACTTTTTAGTTCGAGCAGAAATATAATTGGTATTCTTCTGGTTTCGCCTATTACAGGGGGATGTTTAGGAATATTGCTTGTATCGATCATAATAAGAGGTTTACAAAAGACAAAATAATCATAATTCGATTCGTTAAATAAATTACGAGTAAGAATATCATCGCATCATTAAAACATCCATTGAATGTTTTTTGCAATAATGGAATTAATAAAATTTCGAGACTGCGGAGAATTGTGAAATAAATTCAATGAATGGTCCTAGATTCAACTGTTGGCCATGGGGGGCCCTGTTTTTTATTAAGCACACGCCTCTTTGGGATGTAGAATGGACCGAGTGGACCTTATATCCTCCGAAATGCATGTTTTACTCGAGCTTACGGACAAATGTATGCAAAAAACCGAATACAATGTGCCGCCGGTAACGTAACGAGCTAAATGTATGCGAAAAACCGAATACAATGTACCGCCGATAACGTAAACGAGCCAAATGTATGCGAAAAATCGAATACAATGTGCCGCCGGTAACGTATACGAGCCAAATGTATGCGAAAAATCGAATACAATGTGCCACCGGTAACGTAAACGAGCCAAATGTATGCGAGAAATCGAATACAATGTGCCGCCGGTAAAGTAAACGAGCCAGCGCCGTTATTCGCCCTGATTCACCCGGAATGGGCTTGTTATTAGGGAATAAGTGCAATATGGTCCGTCCCTAATATATGTGCTTATTTCATCGAAATAAAGGCTATACGGTTGGTAAGCGGAACCTCACACGGATACGAGTATGGAATTTCGGATGTACTCAGCTTGTAACTTTACCTCCAAGGACGCCGTCGGGTCCTTTTTTTATTATTTTAAAAATGGTTGAGAAATACATAGTTAATAAGGGGAACTTTACTTATAATATTACTTTAGCGTATTTTTCCAGTACGCTGTCTTTTATGCAACACTAGGCTGAAAGGAAGTTATCCCTTGTTTGAGACTTTGCTTTTGAATTTCTTGTTTTTATTGTTTCCAATCTTAATTTTTCTACTTTTCTTTGAGAATCGTGCTTTTGCTTATAATAGTAAGATTCTAGTTCTACTGTCGGCAGTGACCATGTGTCTCTGTATAGCCAAACCTTTTAAACTCGATATGGGCTTTATTTTTGATTTGAGATATGTTCCGTTTATCATTGTGGCTCTTTTTGGTGGATACAAGAACGTTCTACCGCTATATATCCTTTTAAATATCTATCGATTCTATGTAGGTGGAGAGGGTACGTTACAATCCTTTCTTTTCGCCACTTCAATCCTGATTCTGGTTCCTCTATATAGTAAAAAGTTCTTAAAACTAGATTCGAAAAGTCGCATCATCGCGGCAACAATAATTTCTTTTCTGACAATGGGATTTTACCTAATTATATTAGGTTTTACACAGGGGAGTTTAAATAGGGAATATTGGTATCTCACCTTAAATGCCTTTACGACGCATGTCGGGGTGATGTGTATCAATATGATCTTAATAGAAAAGATTATTACTAATATTAAGAATCGCGACCGAATTATGCAATCTGAAAGATTAAATGTCGTGAGCGAGCTAGCGGCAAGTGTATCACATGAAATCAGAAACCCGCTTACAGTGACCAGCGGTTTTTTGCAGCTGTTGAATAAATCTAAGACGATCACAAGGGAGGAGAAACAGTACGTAGAGTTATCTCTATTAGAATTACAGAGGGCTGAAAAAATCGTGAGTGACTATCTTTCATTTGCTAAGCCACAATCCGATAATATGGTTTAT
>NZ_CDRJTB010000050.1:0-50311 GCF_976954365.1 Paenibacillus sp. Marseille-Q9583 | reverse complement strand
ACCTTTTGGATTAAAAATCAATCTTTTATTGTACAAAACCGATTTATGTGATAATTTCAAATTATACATCATTATACTGGGATAAATTCATTACCCTAGGAGGAACTCAAATGAGTAAACAGTTGGATGCCGTCACTTTCGGGGAGCCGATGGCGATGTTTTATGCGAATGAAACGGGTCCCCTACATGAAGTATATTCGTTCTCCAAAGCGTTGGCAGGTGCTGAGAGCAATGTTGCTACAGGCTTATCGCGCTTAAATCATCCTACAGGTTATGTTACGAAGCTTGGCGAAGATAACTTTGGTCATTTCATTGCTCAAGCAATGAAGAAAGAGAACATTGATACCACCAACATTACTTTTACTAAAGAAAATTCAACGGGTATGTTAATCAAATCAAAGGTTGTTACAGGCGATCCTAAAGTCGAATACTTCCGTAAAAATTCCGCGGCCTCCAAGCTTAGTCTGGTTGATTTTGACGAGGCATACTTTAATGCTGCAGGACATTTACACGTAACAAGTATCTCCGCCGCCTTATCCAAGAGCTGTCATGAATTCTCTGTTCATGCTATGGAGTTTATGAAGCGACAAGGAAAGACGGTCTCCCTCGATCCAAATCTGCGCCCTAGCTTATGGCCGGATACAGAAACGATGGTGAAGACGATCAATGATCTGGCTACACGCTGTGATTGGTTCCTTCCAGGACTCGGTGAAGGCAAGATTCTTACAGGTCTAAGTACGCCAGAAGAGATTGCGGACTATTATCTGGCGCGTGGCGTCAGCTTAGTCGTCATCAAGCTCGGACCTGAAGGCGCTTACTATAAATCCGCTGAAGGAGAAGGTTATGTAGACGGGTTTAAGGTAGAGCAGGTCGTTGATACCGTAGGTGCAGGTGATGGTTTTGCCGTTGGTGTAATCAGTGCGATGCTGGAAAAGCTTCCGATTGCTGAGGCCGTCAAACGTGGCAATGCGATCGGTGCGTTAGCCGTTATGTCGCCTGGCGATATGGATGGACTTCCGACCCGTGAGGAGCTTGCGAAGTTTATGCAGCAGGAGGTTTAAGCACATAGATTTGAAATAGGCTCACAACCTCCAGACATTCGCTCAAGATCAGCCTTATCCCATCATTAAACACTATAGGTTGTACAAATGGGGGTCCGCATTTCTGAGGTGTTTATGGGGCATTTCTGGGGTGTTTATGTTCCACTTCCTGCTTCTTCTCAGTCTCAATCCCTGGTATAGGGAATTCCTCCCTTTAATTTTGCGTTTTAGTCAATAAAATGAAGAACAAAGGGAAAACCTCCTTATAATTCATCGGATTTTGACTTATTTCGGGTTTTATCCGAATTTATACGGAGGAATTCCCTATACTCATTGAGAACAAACGGAACCCCATTAATTATAGGGAGCATTTCCCTATAATTTCAAATTCGCTCACTCTTAGTTAACTATCTGCATCTTTGAGCTACACCGTGCCATTTAGCCCTTGATCAATTCTTTTAATTCACATAAAAAATGCCGTCTCACAGTTGAACTGAAGTGCTCCCATCATAGTAGAGAGTAGAAAAAACAAAATTTTCTACTGCTACAATGATGGGAGCATAATCAAACTGTGGAACGGCATTTCTTTGTATTTTTATAGCCTGTACTTATTTATAAGACTTCACAGATTGCCCTTGTTGCAAGGTCGGCGGAAAACGATAAGTGATGGGAACAGAAGCACCTTTATCCTCGATACAAGAGAGTATAATCTTAGCAGCTTGCATGCCCATTTCGTAAGCAGGCTGACGAATTGTTGTAATGACCGGATTATAAATTTGCGCGAACTCCGCATCATCTATACCGATGACAGACAATTGTTGCGGAATAGCGATGGCATTTCGATTCGCATATTTCAAAATCTCTGCTAGCGTGATATCATTCGTAGCCAATAGCGCTGTCGGAGGGTCCGGCAACGCTAAAAGACGCCTCAGTCCTGCAGCTAGTTCCTCTTTTGGCACACTACAAATATACTCCTCACGCAGCGTTAGGCCCGCTTCTTCCATCGCTTTTTTATAACCACTGATCCGCTCTTTACGAGGGGTAATAGCATGTTCACCTAGCGGCAGGGTGACCAGAGCAATTCGCTCATGGCCTTGCTGTGTAAGCTGTCCCACACCTATCTTGGCCGCCATTTCATTGTCGAGCAGCAAACTCTGCGTAGTGATTCCATCTACCAGACGATCCATAAACACTAACGGAAAATCCGCCTCTATTAGTCGGCTGTATGCAGATGGATTGTTCCCCGTCGGAAAAATAATCAAACCGTCCACCTGGCGGGCAACTAAGGTTTCGACGTATTTGCTTTCTTTTTCCGCATTCTCATCGGCATTGCATATGATTACTTGAATCCCGTGTTGCTGCAGCTCGTTCTCGATCGCCCGGATACATTGAATAGACAGCGAATAATCGATATTAGCAACGATGATTCCGACCATATGCGTCCGATTCTGTTTCAGACTGCGCGCAAGTCCATTCGGTTGATAATTGAGCTCCTCAATCACAGCCTCGATCCGGTTTTTCGTCGCTTCACTCATATATTTAAATCGTTTGTTCAAAAATTGGGAGACCGTACTCTTCGACACTCCCGCTTTTTGAGCCACATCATCAATCGTTAACTTCTTCATCACTTCGGCTCCACTCTTCTCAAAAGAAAATTACTTTATCAAAAAGTATAGCTTTTATTGGGTGAATTATCTACTAAGGAGTATTGTTCATATAATCCATATAAAGCTTATTTTGTTGCTCTTCCGATAAAAAAGCCCAATTCTCATCCAGCCACCCCATTCCACTTTTTGCAATTATATCTGCTTTGTATAGCTCACCGTCAACTTTATAATCCATGGTTAAGGCATCTCCCTTAATCTCTTTAAAGCCTATGGCTGATGCTGGTGTTTGAATGCTTAAGGTCTCCAGATCATAAAGAACTGTTTTGTCTTGGTATGTCTTATCTACCGGGTATTCTAGGTAACTAAAAATGAGTTGCTCATTCTCCTTATCAACAGCAATGATCGACTTGTAATCTAATATTGTAATATCTAAGGATTTAAGATCAATCGGAACCACAGTTTCCCCTGCTGCTGCTTTTTTAACATTAAGCGTTGAAAGTTTACCCTCCTCATACATTCCTACACCAAGAGTCTTTTGGTAGGAAGAGAATAGAATATAATCTCCCGCTCCATAAATTCCACCTAAATATTGATACGTACTTGCACTTCCCGCATAAAGAGGAAAAGTATATATCCTAGTAGCCGATGAAGCCAATAGTTCCGTCTGGTCCTTCGAGCTCAGGTAAAGGGAGTACGGTTCTGTAGGATGTGTGTACTTTGGCTTCTTGTAGTCCACCATCGGAGGTGGCGGCGACCAGAGGATTCCCGCTGTTGTCTCAACCGCATATGCTTTGCTCTTATCTCTGCTCATTGGCAAAGGCATGTAATATCTCTTACCGCTAATCTCAAACTCTGCTGGACTTGTCGGAGGCTCTAACGCTTTGTCATTAGTAGCAGGAGCAGAAGAAGGTAGTATCCCTGCAGCTTGTGACTGCACCGATGAAGATTGGACTGGACCATGACTCTTCCATGCGCCTATAGGCAAGTTAAGTGCACCTATCAACAAAATCATAGCCACACTGGTCAGTAGCACACTTTTGTTTATTCGATAACGTCTGTGATTTTTATTTTTAAGCGTAGCAGCCTGTTCGATCTGAATCATCAGCTCAGGTGTAAAGCCATCTTCAATAAAAGGCTTTTTTCCTGCTTGTGCATACCAATCAGTCTGTCCGATCATCACTGGATTACTATTATCAGCTTTGCCTTTCATTCTCTCTCCTCCTTCTGGATGGCTTGCTTAACCTTCTCTCTCGCCCGCGCGAGACGAGATTTCACAGTCCCCTGAGCTATATTCAATAAATCAGACATTTCGGCAATCGATAGTCCATGCTGAATATCCAGTACAAGCACCTCTCTGTTCTTATCTGGTAGGGTCATAATCATTTCCCAGATTCGGTTCGCATACTGATTGCCTAGCGCTTCTCTTTCTGCAGATAGAGCAGTTATAGTGACAGGTTGATCCCCAAATGGTATGAATCTGCGCCAAAAGCTATTTTTGCTCCAACTGAAGGCAGTATTTCTAGTAATCGTGAGTAGCCAAGTTTTCATCGACGATTGTCCCCGGTACTTCCCCACATTTTTATATGCCTTCAAGAACACTTCTTGGCTGATATCATTCGCTTGCTCACGGCTTCTAGTTAAGAAAAAAGCATAATTCCACACATCCGATCCATACTCCTCCATCATTTCCCGCAAGGTCATTTCGGACGCATACGCTTCTGCATATGGCATATCTTCGCTTAGCATGTTTCGTCTCACCCCTTGCCTAATAAGACTTTCCAAACTTGAAAAAGTTCCCTTTAAAATAAATAATTAGGCCATATATTACTTAACAGCATAATCTCTATATCTGTCTATTAAAAAGCACCACCGATGAACGCTTAAACGTCATCAGTGGTGCTCGCGTGTCGGATTGGGGAGATCTGGATATATCTGTAAATAGCTTTCTATTGCACAAATTGCAATGCCTCCACCAACTTATATCGCACTTCAACCCCCTCCGCCCGCACCCGCATCTGTATCTCCCCCTGCTGATCCGTCCGGAATATAGATGCTTGGTTATCTTGCAATCGCTCCAATACCTCAGCTTTCGGGTGACCATACAGATTATTGACACCCGCAGAAATCACCGCTGCTGCAGGCTTCCAGAAGTCAAGCCAAGTTTCGCCAGAGGATGTCTTGCTCCCATGGTGAGCCACCTTCAGCACATCAATGACAGGTCCAGCGCTGATCCCCTTTTGCTTAGCCTGCTCTACAATCTCCTCCTCGGCGTCCAGATCCATATCTCCGGTGAATAGAAAGTTCCTACCATTCATCTCTAAGCGAAAAGCTACCGAATCGTGGTTCTGGTCTTCCAGTAGAGGAATGCCATTCTGATAAGGAGTACCCGACACTTCTCCATCCCTTCCCTCCGGCCATAAAAAGGACAGCTCCGTCTTGTCATCCGGGGAAAGGGTCATTCCTTGATGCACAGCATACAACTGAACATCCCTCTCTAGTGCAGTCCTCATCATCCCCATATAAAACTCGCGATCAACTAACGTTCCATTAAAAAGCAACGCCGAAACCGGAATCTCTTCCAACACGGCTTGGAGACCTCCGGCATGATCCTGATCTCCATGAGTCAAAATAATGACATCTAAACGGTGGATTCCACGTTTTTTCAGCAGAGGCACCAGCACTTTAGCTCCAACCTCGAACGGACTTCGTCGAACGCGCCACTCTTCTTTTTGACCAAAGTTTAAGGTTCCACCACCGTCCACTAGAATGTGTGCTCCGCTCGGTGTAGTGATAAGAATGCTGTCACCTTGTCCGATATCCAGATAACTAATTGTACCTCTACCTGCTTGACTATCCGACTGATAACCCCTATACAGCAACATCCCCAGCCCAACTGCTAATAGTAGAACAATCGCTCCGCTCCAGCGTCCAACCATCGAAGCACCAATAGCAATCTGTGCATTCCCCACTCTCCCAAACCCACCGTGACTGTTCACAGATAAACCAGCCTCCGCTAAAGGTCTCGTCTCATCCTCCATATATTGCGGTGCAGAACGAGCTTCCTTTCTTAGCTTGGCAACATACAGCAGACCATACAACAAAATATAGTAAACCCCGATCCACAGCAATGAAGGCGAGCCCCAAATCAAGACTCCACCAGCAAATTCATTGATCCACTCCACAGCGTAAAAAGTAAAGTTATTCAGCAGCTCCGTAACATGTGCCAGAACTTTTGCGGCATCTTCCCACAGTCGTCCAAGCAGTAGCGCAAACGTCCCTAGCGGCAATACTACAAAGGTAATAAAAGGTACAAAGACCAAATTGGCGACAAAGGACAGTAGCGAAAACTGATTAAAATAATAAATCGTGAGCGGGAAAGAAACTAATTGGGCCACTAACGTCACAGAGACCGCACCTTTAAGCCAGCGTGGCAGTATGCTCAAAAGAGGATTCATAAGCGGAACGTATACCATCAAGCCCAGGGTCACCAGAAAAGACAGCTGGAAGCTGACACTGAGCAGCATATAAGGATTCCAGATCAACATAACCAGTGCCGATGCCGCCAAAATATTCAGTCCATCCTTCAGCATCCCAACTCGTGCAGCGAGCAAGGCAATCATACTCATCAGCCCCGCACGCACAATGGACGGACCCGCACCAGACAAGAGGACGTATACCGGAACGAGTAAGAAAGTGAGCGTTAGTGCGGTCTCTTTTGTCAGGCGTAAGCGTCTGAACAGAAATAAAAGAACGCCTACATACACCGCTACATGCATACCTGAAATGGCGAGAATATGCGTCAAACCGAGCTGAGAGAACTGCTTAAAGGTATCCGGATCGAGATCATCCTGCATCCCAATGATTAAGCCCTTCATATACCCAGAGTGGCGTCCTTGAAAAAGTTGGTCCAGCTCTGCCCCAAGGGCCGTTCGCATGCTGTCATTTAAGCGAAGAATCGTAAACGGACTCCATGAATCCGGCACGTTTACCCTTACATTTCCCGCTCCCTGCCCCTTCAATAGCCACTGAATCTTCTTCGTATGTAAATAAGCACGATAATCGAAGCCTCCAAAATTACGCGCTACTGCCGGCTCTTCCAGCACGCCATTAAGAAGCACCTCATCCCCTCTTCGCCACTCCGCAGCGACAGCAATTTCTTGCTCAGCCAGAAGTTTGATCTGAACTGCGATTAACTCACCCTCCCCCTCTTCACCCTGCTCTTCCACTGGATCAGATGATTTTTCATCCCCTTCTGCAAGCAGGTTCATATGTGAGAGCTTCATTATAAAATCAATCCGATCCCCATCCCGTTCCACGACGGAAATGATCTTGCCTCTAGCTTCCACGGGGCTCCCATTCAGCTCTGCAATCGTGCTACCCAGCGCTTCAGGAATTCCGCTAATATTGCGAGCTTCGTTCCACTCCCAATATCCAGCCGCTAAAGAAACGGATAAACACAACACGGCTATGTATTTCCAACTTACTGCTCCCCACACCCTCAGACTTACCAGTAAAAATATTAATCCAGCCCACGCTAATAGCAGTCCGTTCCCTGAGCTTAAGCAAGCCGCTGCGCTTCCAGCCACCCAACATACTGTAAAGCTTAACAAGGGTCTTTCCTTCACGCGCCGATCCCCTTTCACAATACTGGATACAAAAAAAGAACCTCTGTATACGCCATAAAAGCGCACGAGAGGTTCTTCCTCAAGCCATCTTATTAAATTGGTGTTATACAGATCAGCTATTCCGATACTTTAATCATCGTTTCACTTGGCGGCTCATAGTTCTCCAATTGACGAAATATGATACCCTTGGCAGCCATCATCGCTTCAACCTTTTCCATATCCTTACGGTAAGGTCGGTAATACACGATTTCCACGATACCACTGTTCGCCAGCATATTAGCGCAGGTCCAGCAAGGCTCATCTGTCACATAGACGGTACTGCCTTCCCGATCGATTCGGTCTGTAAATAGCAATAGATTCTGTTCCGCATGAATCGTGCGAATACAGCGCTGTTTCTTCACCATTGTCTCTACGCCATCCACGATTTCCATTTCATATTGCTCCGAGAGCATGCAGCCTGCCTCTGAACAATCAGGTACGCCCATTGGCGCCCCGTTGTACGCTGTTCCTAGCAACTTCTTGCCTTGTACCAGCACAGCACCCACATGTCGGCGATTACAGCGTGAACGAGTTGAGACCATGCAGGCAATGTCCATGAAGTAAGTATCCCAGTCTTTACGATAAGCAGCAGTCATAATCAATCTCCATATCCTTCTAAATAGTTGTTAACTATTGTAACACATCCCCGCAAGTATTCACTAAGACAACGGTTGTAGCACATTCAACAGTACCTTCAATACCCTTTTATCTTCAAAATATTACTAAAGGCTTTAGCTTTTCCAGCATTTTGGGCCCGATCCCCTTCACCTTCCCCAAATCTGACAGACTACGAAAAGCCCCTTCACGATTGCGGTAATCGATTATAGTCTGAGCCTTCTTCTCTCCGATGCCCGGGAGGTCCATCAGCTCCTTAGCACCCGCAGTGTTCACATTTATTTTACCTTCCTGTGAAGCGACTGACGTGGTAACCTCAAGCGCCTCCAAAGCATTCTCTCCAGTAACTGTTGTTGTTCCCTTTTCATCTACTGGAGTCGGGACAGCATGATCTACTTGTGCAGTATCCTTCACCTTCTGAGCAGCATCAGACTTATCACTAACTTCAGCCTTTCCAGCACTATCAGTTTTCCCAGAAGCATCAGTCTTCATAGTGTCTTCGGCTCCCACTGTAACTTTCCCAGCACTTTGCTTATCTACCTTCGTCTGCTGGCCTCCCACTTTGCCCTCTGTAGCCGAAGCTTCGTCTGGCTCAGCAACTCCAATCGCCTGTTCCATGCTTGCATTCAAGGTTTCCCATCCGGCAATGCCGGAATCCCCCTTGCTCCCTGCAGACCATAGCAACCCACCACCCAGTAGAGCTACAACCACTGCGAGCACTATATTCCCTTTATTCAAAATGCGATCCCCCTCACGAAAATTCGTCCTATACTTTTTTGTGAATCTTCATACATTCCTTTAATTGGAATTCCCTTTAATAATTCATACAAAACCTGTCATTTGTCCAAGGCTATCCTGCATACATATAACGAAGAGAATTCATGTCAGTTAGTAAAAAGCAATGCTAGAAAGGAGGAACCACAGGTGAAAGTAGGATTTATCGGAACAGGCAGCATGGGCAGCCTGCTGATCGACGCCTTTCTTTCTTCCGGAGCGCTAGAACCGTGTGATGTGCTTGCCAGCAACCGCAGCCTGAACAAGCTGCTGGAGCTTGAGAAGCGTCACCCCGGCATTTCCATTTGCGGAAGCAATAGGGAGACAGCGTTAGGAAGTGATATCGTTTTTTTATGCGTAAAGCCACTTGAATTTAAAACATTAACAGATGAGATCGGCTCATGTCTCCGGAGTGAGCAAATTGTCGTATCCATTACAAGTCCAGTTCAATTGCATCATCTGGAATCCGCTTTGCCGTCCAAAATTGCCAAGATCATCCCAAGCATTACGCACTGCGTCAAGAGTGGGACTTCACTGTGCATATTTGGCAGCAGGCTTAATAAAGAAGACAGGCTTGTACTGCTACAGCTGTTGTCTTTCATAGGTGTTCCCTTGGAAATCCAAGAAGCACATACCCGAATCGCTTCTGATTTCTCCAGCTGTGGACCTGCGTTCTTAAGCTATTTCATTGAGCGCTGGATAGAAGCAGCCGTTGAGGCCACTGGAATTGAAGAGACATTAATCAGCCGTCTCGCTGGTGAAATGCTGCTTGGAACAGGCAAATTGCTGACAGAAGGGGAGTTTACCCCGCAAGAGCTTCAAGAACGGGTCGCTGTTCGCGGTGGCATTACCGCAGAAGCGTTAAACCACTTACGTACTAGTCTAGATGGTGTATTTGAGCGCCTCATCACGACAACGCATGATAAATATGATGAGGATGTTATTAAGCTTGATGAGCTATTCGGACACGACACTATTAATCAGGGTCCTAAAGATCGTTAGAACAACAAAGCCCGCAGCACGGATTTCTCCGATGCTGCGGGCAGAATTGCGTTCTTCGCTTAACCCACTACAATATTTACAAGCTTGCCAGGAACCGCAATAATCTTGCGTACGGTTTTACCTTCTACAGCTGCACTCACATTAGGAAGTGACAGCGCATGAGCTTGCATTTCTTCCTGACCCATATCCAGCGGAATCAGGGCGCGTTGTACGATTTTACCATTAACTTGAATAACGATTTCAACCTCAGCATCGACTGTCCATGCTTCATCATAAGTTGGCCAAGCCACGTAGCTGATGCTTCCTTCATGACCAAGCAGTTGCCACAGCTCTTCAGCAATATGCGGCGCCAGTGGTGATAACATTTGCACAAAGTGTTCGGCAGCTTCATGGGACAAGGTTTCTTGCTTGTAGGCATCGTTAATGAAAATCATCAACTGGCTAATCGCCGTATTGAAACGCAGATGTTCGAAATCCTCAGTGACTTTCTTAATCGTTTTGTGCCAAGTACGTTTGAACTCTTCCGTACCGCCATCTGCTGTGATTTTGGAATTGAGCTTACCTTCCTCATTCACGAACAGGCGCCATACACGGGACAAGAACCGGTGGACCCCTTCAACACCCTTTTCATTCCAAGGTTTGGTTGCTTCCAGAGGGCCCATAAACATTTCATAGACACGCAATGTATCTGCTCCGAAAGCTTCAACAATTTCATCTGGGTTGATGACATTTCCGCGTGATTTACTCATTTTTTCATTATTATTTCCAAGAATCATGCCTTGGTTAACCAGCTTATGGAAAGGCTCTTTCGTTTCCACTACGCCGATATCATAAAGCACCTTGTGCCAGAAACGTGCATAGAGCAAGTGAAGTACGGCATGCTCCGCTCCGCCAATGTACAGATCCACTGGAAGCCATGCTTTTTGCTTCTCAGGGGAGCACAGCTCTTGATCGTTTTTCGGATCAATATAACGCAGGTAGTACCAGCAGCTGCCCGCCCATTGCGGCATGGTGTTGGTCTCACGGCGAGCCTTCATACCAGTCTCAGGATCGATCGTTTCCACCCACTCTGTTACATTAGCAAGTGGAGACTCCCCAGTACCCGATGGTTTGATCGCATCTACATCAGGCAGTACCAGTGGCAGCTGATCAACCGGAACAGTCTTCATTGTACCGTCTTCCAGATGCAGAATTGGAATCGGCTCTCCCCAGTAGCGTTGACGGCTGAACAGCCAATCACGCAGACGATAGGTTACTTTACCTTTACCTACGCCTTTCTCTTCCAGCCAAGCAATTATCTTCGCAATCGCTTCTTCATTCTTAAGCCCATTCAAGAAATCAGAATTGACATGCGGTCCGTCTCCGGAATACGCCTCCTCTTCAACGTTGCCACCTTGTACGACTTCCACGATATTCAGGCCGAATTGTTTAGCAAATTCCCAGTCGCGTGTATCGTGACCTGGAACCGCCATGATCGCACCCGTTCCATATCCTGCAAGTACATAATCTGCAATCCAGATGGGTGCCTTAGCGCCATTCACAGGATTGATTGCATACGCACCCGTGAATACACCGCTCTTCTCTTTTGCCAAATCTGTACGTTCCAGATCGCTCTTATGGGAAGCTTTCACACGATATTCTGCAATCGCTACACGTTGTGCTTCTGTTGTAATAGCATCAACCAGTTCATGCTCTGGTGCTAATACACAGTAGCTCGCTCCGAACAATGTATCTGGACGTGTTGTAAACACGGTCAGGCTAGCATCGTGACCTTCAATTTCAAAGTTCACTTCTGCACCTGTGGATTTGCCGATCCAGTTCCGCTGCATATCCTTGATGCTTTCAGACCAATCCAGCTCTTCCAGATCTTCAAGCAGACGCTCAGCATATTCAGTAATTCTCAGAATCCACTGACGCATCGGTTTGCGGACAACCGGATGTCCTCCGCGCTCACTTTTACCATCAATAACTTCTTCGTTGGCAAGTACTGTACCCAGTGCCTCGCACCAGTTAACAGGTACTTCTGCTACATAAGCCAAGCCTTTGTTGTACAACTGGATGAAAATCCACTGCGTCCATTTGTAATAATCTGGATCTGTAGTGCTGATCTCACGATCCCAGTCGTAGGAGAAACCCAGCGATTTGATCTGACGACGGAAATTATCGATGTTCTTATCTGTAAAATCACGTGGATGCTGACCTGTATCCATTGCATACTGCTCTGCAGGAAGTCCAAAAGCATCCCAGCCCATTGGGTGCAGCACGTTAAAACCACGCATCCGTTTGTAACGGGATACGATATCCGTTGCTGTGTAGCCTTCTGGATGACCTACGTGCAGTCCTGCTCCTGAAGGGTACGGGAACATATCCAGTGCATAGAAATTCGGTTTGGTTGGATCTTCACCTGTCTTAAAACTTTTGTTCTCATCCCAGAACTTTTGCCACTTAGGCTCAATAGCCTGCGCCCGGTAACCGCCGGCAGGTATACTGTTTGTTTGATTGTCGCTCATTGTCTGCTCCTCCTTGGAGTGTTACTACTTAGATTTCTTAACCAAGCATAAACTGCCATCGGCATCCTTATAAGGACTATAAGCGTTTATGCGAGAAATATAAGACATGAAGTATTTCGTGAAACCTATACCCTCTTATATTTACAAAAAAACCTCCCATCCCTAGCGTATTATCGCTAGGGACGAGAGGTTATAATTCCCGTGGTACCACCCTAGTTAGCGGCTGAATATACTTTATTCTGCCACTCACTTTGCACCCTTTAGCGGGGGTGAGGCGACGGCGGTTCACCTAGGACATCCATTATGTCTAGTGGATATCCTGAAACTTGCGCCGTTACTCCGAGGTGAGTTCACTCCGTTCCGTTAACCGGCTCGCACCTTAGTGCCGGCTCTCTGCAATAACGGTATAGAATTAATACTCCTCATCATCGATCAACTATATATACCGACTGATCATCAGTAATATTCCCCAACATTATATACAAAACTGTTGACTATAGTCAATGTTTTACCCTATTTATACGGGTTTTCGTTTGATTAAATACGTCATAAAGTGTTGAATAACGACTTTTGCAGCCGCGAAGAACGGTACAGCAAGGATAAGTCCGATCATTCCCGCCAATTCACCGCCAACCAGAAGCGCAAAAATAATGAGCAGCGGATGCAAATGCAGCTTCTTTCCCACCACCTGTGGTGAAATAATGTTACTTTCCACGATTTGGCACACTGTGTTAACCACTGCAACCAACAGCACTAAACGAAATGAAACAGTCGAAGCCATCACAATGGCTGGTGCAGCCCCCAAAAAGGGACCCATATACGGAACAATATTGAACACTGCCACCACACTGGCAAACAGTAAAGCATATGGCATTCCGATGATGGCATAACCGATATAAGCAAGTACACCTATAATAATGCAGACCAAAAACTGTCCACGAATGTAGTTGCCGAGTGCATCATCGATATCTTTTAACAAAGTTACAATAGACTTACGGCGTGCGCGGGGCAGACAAGAAACCACTGTCCGCTCAAACACATCAAAATCCTTCAGAATATAGAACACTAGAAACGGTACGATGAAAGCATTGAACAGCACATTAATCGTTGTCCCTATATTATCGAGAAAATTAGAAATTCCTTCGGCGAGACGACTTTCCAGTTGGAAAAACCAGTTGTTCATCCCCATCTCGACCCCGGGCGGGATTAGTCTAGAATTCATATGTCGCATCAGCCCTTGGGCTTGCAGCGTCATCTCTGGCAAATGTTCATTCAACTCTTCAAGCTGCTCAATAAACATCGGGATAAGGTTAATTGCGATCACTGCAATCGCCGTTAGGAATACTGCATATATAAGTAGAACAGCTACACTACGCGGCATCTTCCGTCCGGCCAGCATACTAACGACGGGATTCAGCACGTAAGATATAATCATAGCTGCCAGAAATGGAGCGAAGATTGCCTTCAAAAATACAAATATCCCCTGCAGCATTGGACGAAGCAACCAAACGAAATACAAAATGATCAGGGAGAGCAGCACTCCGATCATCCAGCGGAACCACTTACTTTGGGACCATTGCTCCATGAGTGTACCCTCCTGCGACTGTAGCCTGGACTAGCTTCGTAAATAAGTATATGTATGGCCGCAGCAAAATAACCATCAAGCACACAAAATAACCCCACAAAGTGATGCTTTTGCTTTGATGCTGATTCAGGTACTTTGCGGGGAACCCCAAAAAAAGCGTCAATAACCCTGCAGCTGATTTCAGCTGAAAGGAGATTGACGCTTTAAGTACATAGATCATTCTTGCTTACAAAGCAAGATTCATAGTTAAGACGACGCATGAATTTGCGGGAAATCCTGAGTCATATCATCCCCGGAGAAGAGATCATCCAACGAGCTGAGTGTGCCATCTTCTTCAACTTGATACACCGACATTTTCTCGCCGTTTACCGTCAATTCAATGAAACAGCCCCAGCAATAGAACTGGTGGGAACCAATCTTTCCGATATCTTTGGAGTTACAGTTTGGACACTTCATATAATACATTCCACCTATCCGTTAACAATATTAATGGCTTTTTGTAGCCGTTCTTCGCTCATTGCAGGAACCATTAGAGCATTCTCACCAATGGACATCTCATCAGAACAAGGCAGCCATTTGCGGCCTTCGATCAAATCAGTCACAAGCCCGTCACTGATTTCCAGCGCTCCTATTGTGTTTCCCAACTTTTGGTCAAAATAAACATCAGATATTCGTCCAAGTATAGTTCCAGTTGTAGTCAGTACTTTCAAATCCTTAAGTTTGTTCTTTCCTAGTAGAAAAGTACAAGGTATATGATCAGCATCTGTCTTATCAATCGACTCTTTACTACGAATCATGACAGCATCCTCGCCGTAGGCCACAATATCTTTCCATGCCACAAATTTCACATGGCCACCAAAAAAAGATTTGCTTTCCAGTTCAATACCCGTAATATTCCAGTTTGAATCGAGTAGGATATCGACAATCTTGCCGATTTCATTCCCCTCTTCAACTTCAAATACAGCCAAGCCGATCAGATCTTGTAGTCTCATGGCTGCCTCGGTCCCCTCACTTTGAGTGTACTTACGAGTTCTCAGAAAGCCAAAAGCCCGAATCGCCCACATACAGATCGAAACCTAGAGTAACTAGTCTCATTTACGTAGGCGATTCAAAATGGTTTCAACTTTTCGAGCAACGTACTCGATTTCTTCAGTAGTATTACCCAAACCGATACTAAATCGAATCGCAGACTCCAAAATATTTTGGGGAAGTCCCATTGCTTTCAGAACATGAGATATTTCCAGGGATCCTGAGGTGCAAGCCGAACCACTTGCTGCCGCAATTCCCTCCATATCCAGGTTCATCAGCATAACATCTGTCCCAGCCCCTGGGAAGCTCAAATTCAGAATACTAGGCAAAAACTCCTCGGTATTACCGTTAAGCGAGTAACGCTCCCGTCCAATCAGAGTATCCAGCTCCTCGAGTAGTCTACTGCGTAGGAGCTTCATATTCTGTTGACGTTCTGACAGCCCCTTAACCGCTATTTCAACGGCTTTGGCAAACCCAGCTGCTCCGGCTAGATTCTCCGTTCCGGCACGTCTGCCGCGCTCCTGAAGGCCGCCATGAAGTCTTGGATGCAGTGGCGCTCCGCTTCGAACGTATAAACCACCGATCCCTTGAGGCCCATTGATCTTATGAGCAGTAAAGCTCATGTAATCTACTGGAAGCTCTCGGAGTGTAATAGGGAGTGCACCTAGAGCTTGTACAGCATCTACATGGAACAGAATTCCCCGTTTTCTAGCAAGCTGACCAATCTCCTGGATAGGCTGAACGGTGCCGACTTCATTATTGGCATACATTACGCTGATCAACACCGTGTCTTCCTGCAATGCAGCCTCTACGTCTGTAACAGATACCCTGCCCGTCGAATCCACAGGGAGATAGGTAACTTTGAAGCCTTCCTTCTCTAGCTCTTCGCAGGTATGTAACACTGCATGATGCTCGATCTGGGTGGTGATAATATGTCTTCCTTTATGGGAAACTGCAGCTGCTGCTCCATAGAGCGCTAAATTGTCGCTCTCGGTGCCGCCTCCAGTGAACACCCACTCGTCAGGTGAACAGCCCAAAAAGGCGGCGATATTATCGCGCGCCCCGTTCAATATTCTTTTAGCTGAACGCCCGAACTGATGTACACTCGATGCATTTCCGTATTGTTCTGTCATTATATTCAGCATGACCTTAGCCACCTCGGGATGAACCGGGGTTGATGCGGCGTGGTCCAAATAGATGGATTTCATATTCATTTCTCCGCTTCTAGAGTATAGGAAACTAGTTCTTCTAAAAATATAAGAAGGTATAAGTTTCACATTATACATTATCCTTATATTTCTCGCTTAAACGCTAACCGTCCTAAAAAGGACGCCGAAGGCGTTTATACTTGGAACTATTAAATTATACCGCGCGAGAAGTGAGTTTTCCACAAGCGAAAGAACACAATATTGTAATCATTTCCCTATGAAAGCTAGGATTATAGTAGCCAGTTCTCTTCAGAGGTTACCTCAATGCCATTTTTTCTAAGTAAAGCTGTAGTAACGCCGTTTCCGGCTATCTTCTTCCCCTTGAATTCCCCATTATAAATCATACTGCTGCCGCAAGAAGGACTGTTTTCTTTAAGCACTACCATCGTAGCTGATACCTCTCGGGCTTTTGCAAGCGTAATATAAGCACCCTCTAAATACATATCTGTAACATCTGTACCTGATCGATCTACTACTTTAGCCGTCCCTGCCAGTACATCCTCACCATTCCCACCAATGATTTCGGCTGGTTCTCTAGGCGTTGAGAATCCTCCCAGCAATTCTGGACACACAGCAATCGCTTGATTCTCATTCAAAAGCTTCTGAATTTTCTCATCCAAACAATCCGTACCATTATATCTCACCTTCATGCCAGCTAGACAAGAGCTTACCAAAATCACCAATGAGCACCTCTTTCTTCATTCATTCCGCTTCGTTTATAATAAGAAATATTCCGAGCATAACATGATGAAATTAAGCTGTAAACGGAGTGAACTTCTAATCTACTGACCTGGGGAGTGTAAATAATGTGCGGACGCTATACAATAACCGTCACTATGGAAGAGTTGATGATCAGATATTTTGCGAATGATTCAACCATTATCCACTATGCCCCTAAATATAACGCCGCGCCCATGCAGCAAATTCCGGCAGTCATTCATACAGGTTCCAGCAATAAGCTTGGGGAACTGCGTTGGGGCCTGGTTCCTTCATGGGCAAAGGATGACAAAATCGGCAGTAAAATGATCAATGCCCGGGCAGAATCGCTGCTGGAGAAGCCTTCTTTCAAGCGCTTAGTAAGCTCACGCCGCTGCATCATCCCATCTGACGGCTTCTACGAATGGAAGGTGCAGGGCAGCAGCAAACAGCCCATGCGGATCGTGATGCGCGATGGAGGTATTTTCTCTATGGCCGGACTATATGATATTTGGATGGACCCTGAGGGGAATAAACTAAGTACCTGCACGATTATAACGACTACTCCGAACGAGCTTATGGCTGAAATCCATAATCGCATGCCGGTTATTTTGAAGCCTGAGGATGAGACAGAATGGCTGGATCGGGGCAATCAGGACACTATCTCTCTAATAAAGCTCCTGAAACCGTATGATCAACAACTAATGAGAACCTATCCAGTTTCCACATCTGTCGGAAATGTTCGGAATGATGCGAAGGAATTAATTGAAGAGGCACAGAAATAGAAGGATAATTTATAACGTAAGATATAAATTCTTATATTTAAAAAAACATCTTAACCCTGCGGCTTAACCGCAGAGTTAAGACCATCGACGCTCGATCTTAGACCGGCGTCTCATCAATTGATGAGACATATGGAGAAATCTATCCGCATACAGCCCGGAGGAAAGATTGTTTCGGATATGCCATTCGCCATTCATCCTAATTCTGTCCCGCAGTGCTCGATCATGCATTAAAGATAAAGCAGCATTCACAGCTTCATCCAGTTGCCCTCTTGTGTATATTTTTCCAGTATGATTATTAATGACAAGTCTCCGAATGCCATCCGAATCCGTAGTAAGAACAGGACAACGACACAACATCGCCTCGGCTACTGCGTACCCAAACCCCTCAAGAATAGAGGTGGAACATAGCAGTCCTCCCGAGTCACCAATAATGCTCATATAATCTGCCATTTGCCCGTGAGGAACATTGGAATGCGAAATCAAACGTGAGGAAATCCCTGTCTCGGCTACAAATTGTTCGAAGCTCTCTTTTTGCTCCGGCTCAAACAAAGTATCGTCCTGAAAAATCCATAAATAAAGCTCGGGATGGATCGCCAGCAGCCGTTGTCCGATTTGTAGAAATTCTCTCCAGTTCTTATTCGTTTGAATTCGTCCCACCCAGCCGAGGATGGGAAAGCTTTTTGCGGGATAATTGGTATATCCAAACTGATCGCAATCGATAGGATTGTCAAAGCAATATTGAGGAATAGATGGAAATCCACCTTTAAAAAGCGTCTGCAAATGAGTGGTTTCTGGATAGAGCAGTGCATCAGTTAGCTTGTGAATCCGCTCATTAAAATTACTAATAACTTGCTCCGCTTCATCTAAGGTCCCCAATCCCTGCACCTCAAAAACAAGCGGCCCCTTGTAATCAAACCCTCTGAACCGCTCCGCTAAGTAAATATCCGTACACACTACAATCAAGTCAAAAGCTTCCCGAGTGAGCAGTCCCCTGATCTCGTCATCATTATTGGTAATATAGGTTTGAACATTAGGGATATTTTGCTTCCCTTTCCCAGGGTGTGTGTACAACAAATGACACTCTACACCGCGATCATGTAATGCTTGGCAGCGCACTCGGTTTAGGGTCTGCATGCCGCCGCTCGGGTTGAAGAAGGTGAACAAAATCTTCATTACGATCACTCATTCACATATTATTTTAGGAAAAATAGATCTTCAACAAATCATACAAATCTGCGCTTCGAAACAGCTCATTATAGTAGTGATTTTTAGTCGATGGGACATGTCTATGCCGGAATCCAATCAAGCTATGATCATCCGTATAATAATTGGAGATCGTGTCTCCACCGGTAGTAATCAAAGCCTCCAGCATGTATTCAATATCGAGTGCTCCGATGAAAATCTTGGGACCTAAAACTATCGTGTAGGGAGTGGACATGTGCTCTAGTGCTCCACAAATCGCGTGCGACTCCACAACTTCTGGCATCCAAACGAACTCGGTTGTAGGATG
The DNA here is from genome assembly GCF_976954365.1 of Paenibacillus sp. Marseille-Q9583. Lineage (NCBI taxonomy): Bacteria > Bacillati > Bacillota > Bacilli > Caryophanales > Paenibacillaceae > Paenibacillus > Paenibacillus sp. Marseille-Q9583. The sequence goes on along the minus strand of NZ_CDRJTB010000050.1, from coordinate 31,286 downwards.
AGGGATTGAACCCAGAAGAACAGATGGTTGACGCGTAGGCGATAAATCCAGCACCCGACACTCATAATTGCTGTATGTCTGTTCATACAGATTCTCTATCCTCGCTATTTCCTCCGCACCAGCATTTACCACAGGAAATAACACGGTAATCATTGGAGGAATCCCTCTGCGGAATCGCGCCTGATGGCGGGTCAAGTGGTACGTATATCTCCATCTCCTATGATTTTCAGTGGAATGTAACTGTGCAGATACACTAAAGGTAGAGTCCACACGATAATTCACCAGCTCCACGGGGATAAAGCGAATATCACAATGTTCAGCCAGTCTAAGCCAGTAATCATAATCCTCCACAGGCTCCATTCCGTACCCTCCAACAAGCTTTGCAACCTGCGATTTGTACATGAAAGAAACGCCAATTAGCGAATAATCCAGCAATCTCTCTTTGGGCTGTGACTGATAATTTCGCTGAGTAGCCAGTTGGTGTTCGTTATGAAGTTGGTTTCCCTCGTTATCTATACTTTGAAAAGAACTGTACACGATCCCTAGCGCCTGCGGCCCCTTCACTAGTGCATCTCGAAGGATCTCGAGGAAGCGGGGTTCATAAACATTATCGCTGGAGACCCAGCTCAGATACTGAATATTGGGTTCGTTAAACAAAAGATCAAAGCCCGTATTCAGCGCATGTGCGATCCCCCTATTCGGCACATAAGATATAATAGCTACCCTTGGATCCTCCGCTATGATGGACTGTACAAGCGGTTCCATTTCCGGCGCTCCATCAATCACAATGATCAGTCGAAATTCGGTGAAGGTTTGGCGCAGAACAGACTCCAGAGCTTGCCGGAGAAATTCCGGCTTTTGGGTATACAAAGGCATAACTACCCCTACATCCACCATGATTTTTACCTCTCTCTACATTGGAGTATAAAATTAGTATATTTAAATTCCACATTAGTGCCTGTGTGAATGCCTTTATGAGATTTATTACGCCTAAAAAAGAAGCAACCACCCTGTTTGTATCGGTGATCGCTTCTTGATTTCCCCCAAAAAAACTTGTTATACAGGTATAGAAAGTGCCGAAATCTCCGTTAATTCAGATTGAAGCACTCTCTGATCGGTAACAAGATTTCCAAACTCGTCCAATCCGTACGTGGAACATACTACATTTGCTAATGGAAAAGAGGTACTTATCTGAACCTCGTAAGCGACATTCCCAGCAATGAAGAACTCTCGGATATCAGAACTCATCGCAGGAACATAATAACCTGTGACATAAAGCGGAGTAAGTGCAAGCGTTGAATACGGAACACCGAAGATTTCGACGATCACCATTGCGTTTGCATTACTAGTATTACGAACACTAACAGCTACATTACTCGCTGCTGTTCCAGTTGCTCTTGTGTTGGTAATAAGACCGGTAGTAAAAGGCATTTCCATCACTCCTTCCCTCGTTTTCTATCAATATACTCAGGAATCAATTGGAAGTTGTGAGACAGGAGGTCGGGGAGATTCATGGAATAATAGCATACCTCTCATATTTTCAATTTCCACAATTTTTCTGATGCCCTTGTCCGAACACAATGAACCTCAAATCATATATATATAGCAAACTAATAAAAGAGGTGAAGCTCATGGCAACAACAACAGGCATCATTACGAACACAGGGACTACCCCAGCAACCAACGTGATCATCAACATCGACAATGACAACCTTAGTTTTTCTTCTAACGTGGTCTATCACATTTACGTATGGAATACTCTTGTTAGTAAGGCTTTAGTCTACTCCAGCTCATTGAATATTAATGCTAACACCAGCCAGTTACTCGGTTTTAATATCGCAGGCAATTCATCCTATGAAGTCCAATTTCTCGTAACTGGAAATGCACCCGCAGACACGATTATTACGGTATACGGAACGGATTCGTCAGGAAACGTCATCCCTCATCAAAGAGTGCTGCAATCCGAACTTACTTTCATAGCTCAGCTGAACCCGTAAGTTCCGAAAACTCTATTACGAAAGGAGCGTTGTATGGTTAATATTCAGCTTTCGCCGAGCACAAGCAATCAATTCGAGCCTACCATTGCGGTAAACTGGCTAAATCCTTCGGTTATGGTCACCGTAGCTGTTGATCTTCGAACAGGCCCTCCCAATATAGGTTTGTACAAATCTATTGACGCAGGTGCCACTTGGACAACAACGTTATTACCGTTACCGACTGGATTTGCGGGTATCGAAGCACCACATATTGATTATATTTTTCCGACCACGTTCGTAGTATTGGCTCATGCCTTCGATTCTGACGGTCTAAGCGGGTCGATCGTTTCCTATACATCTGTCGACAACGCATCTTCATTCGGACCGCCAGTGATCGTGAATCAAGGGTTTGGACAGTTTGTGAATGATGATCAGGTGGTTGTTGTCACCGATAAGGCTGGATCAAGTCCTTTTTTTGGAAATGTATATACTGGTTATACGCATGATTACAACACACAATTCATACCAGGAAATACGATATTCTTCAATCGTTCCCTAGATAGCGGTAATACTTATTTCAGTCCCAGCCTGCTGTCTTCGGTCGAGGAATTTGAAGAATTCCCCGGTATAGCAATTACATTAAATGGGATTGTTGTCGTGGGATGGATCAATCAGCCTCCCGGTAATACTGAACTGAAAATTCGCACATCCCCAGACGGCGGAGTCACTTTCTCCCCTGAAACCATGGTCGCCAGTGTTGTAGTCCCACCGGATCCATTGCCAGGGTATACATTTAGATGTCTGACATACCCTGCCCTCGCAGCGGATATTTCTAATGCACCGACGACGCGAGGGAATGTCTATGCTGTATGGCAAGATTTCCGGGAAGGTTATTCCAATATTTTTCTTGCTACTTCCACCAATTTCGGTGTGGATTGGGGTGCACCCATATCCATTACGGGCAGTCCAGCGGGCTCCCAAAACTTTTTCCCAGCCATCACCGTGTCCCCTGCGGATGGTGCAATATTCGTTACCTATTACACTAATCGAGTCAATCCCCTCAACATTGATGTTTATCTAGCTACATCTAGAGATGGGGGGAAGACGTTTACAAACACCCGTATTACGACAACTTCCTTCGACGTCACCGGCCTGCCCCTAATCGGGGACTACATCGGCAATGCCATTGTCCCCCAAACAGGCCGTCTAGTGAGCGTATGGACGGACACGCGGACCGGTACAGAGAACATCTGGTTTGGTGATAATCAATAAGCTATTAATAAAAGGATGCCGAGGGAATATAGGGCATCCTTTTTTTGCGTAGCGAGACTAACCTTGACCATTTTCCCGGTAATCAAGAAGCCAAGCTTCATTGATTACTCTGATGTTCTTAACTAAGTGTTTACAGGAAATGTGGTTTTCCCATTAAAAAAGCCCCCAAAAAGGGGGCATAAACATTGATAATACTACAACTTTAAGTTTTTTATTCCAAATACATTAACTATATGTAGAACATATATTTAACGGCATCTACAAGAAATTAGAACAATCAAATAAAACCCGCACTGTGTAAGGATTTCCCTCATTCGTTACCTACTATAACCTACAAGAAAAAAGCACAACATATAAAGTCTCCTGCGGGTAATTTGCGGGTAACGAAATACATCAAAAGTGCCGTCTAGGACAACCCTGTGGCGGCTCTAATTTTTCCCCGTCAGGCAGAAGCCTGGCGGGTTATTTTATGTATGCTCTAAATTCAAATCGCTCCCTGAAGAAACGGGAACCTGCTATCTTAATTGATTCCGGCGTATATCCTTCCACGATGCCCCCATAATCCATGAGGTGACCGACTGGGTCTGGTTCCAACCGAAACCAGACGGATACCTTAGATTGTAATAGGGCAGCTGTTAAGAATTCAACATCGCTCCCTAAGACTTTGTATGTAGTACTCAAGCAATCACTCCTACAAAAAAATATCTAAAAATTATCCACCTTATGTTTCTCTATCAATTTATTTATCGTTAGATATTTTTCGTCTAATACTTTTCTTTCCTCTATATTTCTATTTAATAAATCTTTAAAGACAAAATTTTGAACATTAGCATTTACGTCCATTAAGCATGCAAAAAAATCCAGAAGTCGATCATGCGTAATTGTAATAGACTTAACAAGTTCCGCCCGTTGTTCCTCTTTAAATTCTCTCCCTTCATTTAGAGAATAAAGGAATGCATTGTATCCCGTGTAGCTATTATTAATAATCTTGATCATTTCTTTAAATTCTTCCTGTAGAGCATATCTTTGTTTTACAAGTGGAAGCAATACAATTTCATATTGTTCCCATGCATAAGAAAACTCTAAGTACGAACTACTCGCAACGTTTTTAAGGTTTTCAAACTCTCTCTCATTATATGATTTTAGTAGTAAATAGTTCATATCAGCTTGGTACAATATTGATTCCACTTGTAAGCCTTCTAGATGTCTCCTTGTAGTATCAAGATACGTACAAAAATCGGAATTTTTTCTAATAGCATTATAAAGTGGATCCTTTATGAAATTAAAGGCACTAATATATGTAGTTATTCGCTTATCTCTAATTACATTTTTCTGACCCAATTTATATACATAAATCCAACCAGTTACTGTAACAGTCATTGGTATAATTACTCCTAATAACCATTTTATATTATCTCCTGTTACATACCCTAGCATCTCACTCATATATCCCTAACCTTTCCTAATGCAGAATATTCATTTGTATAATCTGAATATAATAGTTGTGGAACATTCTGTAAACGATAAAAACAAACATCAGAAGTCACGGGCTTTTTGCTCCCCAACTTAATAATACGTGTTATTTACACGTTGACACGTGTAATAAATACGTGTATAATATAAGTATAAGGAGGGTTGAGATGAAGGCTTATAGTTCGAGGGAAATCATAAAAATTATCGAAGGAGACGGGTGGTACATAGTTGGAGTACATGGTAGCCACCATTATTACAAACATCCGACTAAGGCAGGGAAAATAACAGTCCCACATCCTAGAAGTAGCTTTCCTCCTAAGACACAAAAGAGTATCCTAAAATCAGCAGGGTTGTAGGGGCGCAAGCCCCTCTCCCCCAAGGAGGTTAATATAAATGAGTAAGAAAGATGTTTATCGCTACTGGGCGTTGCTAGACACGGCAGACGAAGGAATATCCGTTCGTTTTCCCGATCTGCCCGGATGTCTGACTTCCGGTGATACAGCTGAAGAAGCACACGCCGCAGCACGTGAAGCTCTTGAGGGGTTTATGTATGTGATTGAGCAAGACAATGACCCTATTCCTCCACCGTCTGAACTTGGTGTTATCTTGAAGCAAGCAGATCCTACAGAGGCCGCCTGTGAAGTGCAGGTCTATATGCCCACTGTTAGGGATGCAATGGAAGCCAAGGCAGTAAAAAAAACACTGACAGTACCAAAGTGGTTAAACGATGAGGCAGAAAAACAGCATCTGAACTTTAGCCAAGTATTGCAAGAGGGATTGAAACGAAGTCTTGGAATCGAAAAGCAACGCATTTAAGTTAGATACCTCCTTGCATACATTCCTATATATAGGATGATTCGCAGGACTACCTAATACACCGCCTGATGATGACCGGATGGGTATCGGTCGAAACCATTTTGCGCTACGGCGCAGGATGGTCGCGGGAACCCGCTACGAGCTGGCTTTGCAAGGCTGGTCTTCACAATATCGATCTTTGTATAATACATAGATTCCCCTCCCTTTATCTGGTAGACTTACCTTGTAAATTATTATCATATTTAGGGGGATTAAAGATTGAAGAAGCCGATTTATAAGAAATGGTGGTTTTGGTTAGTACTGATCCTTGTAATTGGATGGATAGGAAGCTTGGAGGATGGTAAAGAATCTACTACTCTTGCAGATCCTGAACCTAGCGCTCAGGCTGAAACTGTTATCACTAAAGAAACTGAAAAACCAATTGCTACACCAAATGAAGAAGATAAAAAAATTAAAGAAGCTGCTGAAAAAGCGGATGCCGAGAAAAAAGATAAGGAAGAAGCAGATGCTAAAAAAGCTGCTGAAGCCGCTGCTTTGGAAGCAAAGAAAAAAGAGGAAAGTGTCCCTAGAGAACATAAATCGGCATTAAAAAAAGCGGAATCATATGCAGAAACTTTAAATATGTCAAAGGCAGGCATTTACGATCAGTTGACTTCTGAATATGGAGCAAATTTCCCTCCAGAAGCCGCTCAATATGCTATCGACAACATTGTAGTTGACTGGAAAGAAAATGCATTGAAATCTGCACAATCATACGCAGAAACGTTGGATATGTCAGATTCCGCCATTTATGATCAATTGATTTCAGACTATGGAGCGCAATTCACTGCAGAAGAAGCGCAATACGCGATAGATAATTTAAAATAAGATAAAATACAAAATAACCCCGCTGACCAAATTTTGGTTGACGGGATTTCGTTATTTCAGGTGATCTTTTAAGATGTTTCCCAGTTCCGATGTGTATTTAGTTAGCCGTAGGCTAATCTCAGTACGCATAACATCTCGAGTTAATCCAAAGCGTTCCTGATATCCTCGGCAAAAGATTTTGTAATACGTGATAAATTCGTCTTGCTCATCAGCCAGCATTTTGATATTCCGCTGCTTCAGCTCTTTCTGCAGTCGATAGGTATCCTGCATGATCCGGCGCTGTATGGATTCGCCAGCCATCAAAAAGGTACGTTTAAGAATGTTGCTGGAGTGTTCGAGCTCCTTCAGGCTCTTGCCAACCATCGTATCTATGTAGGGAAGCAAAATAAGGTCTCGAACCATCGTGCGTTCCTCCGTAGTTATCATTTTATCTGGATTCTCACGCTGCTGTTCCTCGTACTGCTCAACATGCTCGGTCATGATCATCTTCGTTTTCCATCTTTCGTTATTGTCCAGTTTGCTCATACCTGCCCCTCCTTTAACCAGCAGCCTTCACTAATTGCCACGCCAGTATATTTGCTTCTAAAAACACACGTGGCGCACCGGTAGTCAGACAGGTTGCCCGGACACGACCATCACGGATACCGAGGACTTCAATTTTCCGTTGTGTGATTTCCCCATTCTTTGCTTGATATACAATTTCGATTGTTTGGCCGACACTCATCTTCATGTTGATCGCCTCCAAAATAAGAACATTTGTTTGTATTATATGAGAACATTAGTTCTTTATGCAATGGATATATTTAGGATGTCGCTTCTTATAAGTGAATTTATATAATGTTTAAAACGCGTAGAGGTGTGAATATGAATAACAAAGAAAAAAGAGAACCTGTGACCATGAACGTTAAGGAAATAAGGCAAGAAATTCGGGCTGCCGTTTCAATGGGAGAACAAATCGTCGTCTTTATATCTCATACTCGCGAGCGAATTAAGGGACTCGCAGGACATTCGAATGATCCAAAGAGAGTGAAAATCACCACTGATGAAGGTCCAGTGTGGGTACCTATCAGTAATGTAGAGAGTGTGTCGAGAGTAATAAGGTTAAGGATCGAGGGCACTAAAGAATGAACAATAAGCCCACTAGCCGAAGCCAGTGGGCATGATGTCAAGCGTTTGAGAGTTTACTTTGTGATGTTAACAGTCCTACTTGCTGCATCATAAGTAACTGTCGCCCCTAGAGCCTCTGCTACAGCTCGTGCAGGAGTAAAGGTTTTACCATTGTCGAGCACTCCATCGGCAACCTTCTTGCCGTTTACGTTAACTGTCACTTTTTCATCTTTATTCAATGGTGCTGCCTCCTTTTTCTTCAGCCCCAAATACTTTGCAATACCGATCACGTGACCATCAATGATTGCTTGGATAACAGCATCTTTTTTGAGTTTGGCAGCGTCGGTTGCTACATCCAAAAACAAATTCTCTGTGAGTACTGCTGGCATGTTACTCTCTCGTACCATGTGCAGGTTATCTGCCTTCTGTCCCCGATTGATCACTCCAACTGCAACTTTATTGAGCGTGTCCATAATAGCCGTGTGTAGAACGTTTTGCAATGCCGCTGACGCGGTGGATGCTTTGGTATATCTAAACGTCTCAAAGCCGCCAGAGCCGCCCCCAGCATTACCGTGGATGGATACTAGGATATCAACTCCTGCTTTATTGGCTAGATTTGTGCGCTCCTTTAATTCCAGAAACACATCGTTGCTACGGGATAGCAACACCTGAACCTCATCATAATTTGCCTCAAGTCTCTTTTTAATCTCCAAAGCCACAGATAATACGATGTCTTTCTCTTTTAAACCATTTGCAACTGCTCCTGGATCCTTACCACCATGTCCTGCATCGATCAAAACCTTTTTCATTGTTCATTTCCCTCCTTCGCTTTAGCAGTTTGTTTAACCAGTTGATTACCGTACACAGCAACTGCACTACATAAAATCGCTTGCAGCACACTATCCACGTTTAATCCAGTAGTCATTACAACTAGGATGATTGCAGCTAAAGTAACCGCGTAAATGATTGTCCAATCTGGTACCTTTGGCGTTTGTTTAAGGATATACCCAATCACCCAGCACACGGCGACAACCATCAACAATTCCGGTTTAATAAAATTTGCAACTGCACTCCATTCCATATCAATTCATCCTCTCTATTCTTCGATTTTATCCAAGCGCTTATGGGCTTGCTTGGTAGATTCTTCAACTCGTGTTACTCGCTCTGTTAATGCATCAAATCGTCTTACCTGGTCTTTTAACTCAAATCGAACATCATCAACGCCATGTTTGATGTATTCAACGTCTGTACGCAATGCCGCCCCACTACCAGCCTCCTGTGCCACATCCTTTTTAAATGCAGATGTTCTGGTCACCCACCCTAATACTACACCGCTTACTGCTGCGACTAATGCTGTGATCGTTGTAATCTCCACTACCTTTCCCCCCTTATATAAATAGCCCCCGGGGATCCGAGAGCAAAATAAAAACGCCTACTACGGGCGTAATAGATTGGAATATTTTGTCGATTGCTCGCCCTACTGGAATCTTGTTCCGATTGTTGCGTATTTGTATTGAACGTCAGCGCCCGACCAATTTGAGATAGTAGTGAGATTAGGAAAATTATATCCATCGGAGATAGTAAAACCCGTCATTACAGTCCACATATACCCCGTACCGCTTTCTTTACGTGTGAACTGAACGATTATTTCTCCAGTTGGTTTATAGATTGTGTAGCTATGAAGGTCTTTCATAGAAGCAATCATAGTCGAAATTGGTTTAATGCTACCGTTGCCAATGGTTTGTTCGATACTATCCAATCTTACAAGTGATAACCCAGCAGTACCCGTAACCTTTACACCCTTAACATAAGCTGTCTTACCCGCAAGAATTTGCGCGGCTGTAGCATCTGCACTTGAGGTATCAACTCCCGGCGTTAGTTGCCCTGTCAGCTTCATTCCTTTGCTGTATGCTATTTTACCTACCGCGATATCTGCCGCTGTTGCGGTACCGTCTGAGGTGGCGGTACCGTCTAGCCCCAGCATTTCAACCCCCATCATGATGTTCTTAGCAGAAACATGTAACGCATCACGATAAACAAATTCCGTCCCGCTATCAATGGCGTTCCATGTTCCGGCTGGAATATCACTGGGGCTTACTGATAAATAACCTTCCTGCATATATACGCTAGGGACTGATACCTCCTGACCGCCCCTGTCTTTCATAGTTCCTACGCCGTTATAAATCGCCCCCGCGCTGAATCTCGCACCTTCAAGCACGTGCGGCGTTAAGGCGTTCCCTGGCAAACATAACTGTGTCATTCTCCATTACCCCTTTCCGATAGATGCTGTTATATAGGCTGGAAATGCATCATCACTATGAACAACCATGAGCCTAACCTCAGTACCCGCCTTCGCTCTTATGAATGCCGGAACAAATACGTAAGCCTCACCCTCTAACCGTTTGAGCGGACAAATCTCATAGTTTTTTAAACCTAGTCGTGGGTCAGTGTACGAAATGTACATCGAAAAGTTTGAGGCGCTCATAAGGGACAAATAAGCCGACACTGTGAGCGTCTGATCCGTTCCGGTGACGTTATAATTAAGCGCCATAAGCCCAGCGGAGGACTTCGCTATAGGTGTATCGTCCACTTTTGATAGTGTGCTAGATACTCCCGCAATCTCTCCTTTAGCGTCACGAAGGGCTATTGTATTCGGAGAAGGCATAACGGAAGGGGCATAGCCGTTCAGTGTATTAGCGTTTCCGTATGATAGAGTAGGTTGATTCACGCCAGTAATCCCTGTTTCCGATGTGATGATTCCGATAGTCCATCCAGAACCTAAACCGGACGCTCCCGAATGGGATGCCACGACTTCGGATATTTCTATTTGAGGATATGCCCAAATGGTTGACGTGGCTCCCAACAATATGCAGCATTTTGATCCATCGTAAGCGAAGCGAACATTGTTAAAAGGCGGTTTACCTGTGATTTCAGCAGAAACATTGCCCCATGAGCCGCCGGAGAAGTTATAACCCCCTAGATTCAACTCCCAAGATCCGCCGCTTGCCGTGTAATTGTATCCCCTAATTTTGATATTTAACATTGCACTCGTATAACCAACCGGAAGCGTTATTTTAATCGTCCCCGTTACGCTGTTAGTGTTGCCCTCATAATATCCGGCTAAATTATGGTATTTGATAATATTGGAATTATAGATTTTAGCTAAAACCCCCGTCATAGTGCCGCCAGCGCTAGATACGTTAGATACCCAAGGAGTCCAAGAAGTTGGTGAATACTTTGATCTACTGTATATAGTGCCTGTGGCAGCTTCTATGACTTCCTGTTTTATATAGCTATTGGAAACGTTAGATGGATCATTCGTGGATACAGTTAATATCCCATATGCCGCAGGAGAAGAGTTTGTTGTTCCCGTAGGGTTGTAAATCATATATATTCCGTTTTTTACCAGGGTATTGTAGTCTGTGTTATTAGAGACAGTACCTCTAGTAGTAAATAAAGGAGCGTCATTAAAGCTGTCCCACTGTTTAATCCAAGCCGTCCACGCAAGCGCGTTTATTTTAAGTCTTGTGTAGCGATTTCCTCCCGCTTGTCCCATCCACTCTTGAAGAACCCAATTCCCCCCGTTTCCTGCTTCTCCACTATCTACAGTTACACGTAACATACCGAAAAAATTCTCTGGCGCTCCTGTAGGGTTCTGAATTGTCGGGTACACTCCAGCAGTAAGCATTGTGTCTAGATTGGTTATCTGTGTGACACTAGCTCCGCCCAAAGAACTGTAGGTGTTGACTCGCGGAACCTTGACGCTACTGTCTAGCCCTGCGTAACCGTCCGCAACACCTTTGACATTGGTACTCTCAATTTCTACCCAAGCCCCAAAAACACCATTGTAGATATTGCGGCTAAATATTCTTAGTCGATCTCCACCTGTCGCCACAGTGTTGAATGTGGTAAACGTCTGATTAAATCCGGCGTGTTTGGAGACTTTCAAATGGAACGCTGTTTTGGTAGGCGGCATATTGAGAAAAGTTAGCGCTAGTGCATTAGAAGGGCATAAATACTCACCTTCTCCAAGGGTGTTTAGGTCTGTGCCGCTTATAGTTATCTCAGTAGCCTTACGTGCGACGTTTAATGGTACTAGAGCATCAATAAGTTTAGCGCTAGAGTCCAGTCCTGCATAACCATTAGCTACGTTCTTACGACTGGCGTTTTCTTCTTCTGTCCACTCTCCCCAAACGCTGTTATAGCACTCCCGAATGTACGATCTCGGTACAGTGGCGAACGTAGTAGCCCGTTGGAAGAAGATGCTGTCAGGGTTTTGTGAGTGTGAAAACACCTCGATAAAGAACCAAGCCCCAGTGTTGTTTCCCGGTGCGTTTACCAGAGGGTACCCATCGTACTGCCCGTTGCGATTAACTGTGTTTAGGTCGGTACTTGGTGCAAGACGTATAACCTTTCCGTCGTTCTCTGTTAGCTTGTGCTTCTGTAGTAAGTAACCGGACTGAGTTTTTGTATCGTCTGGTATAGTCTGAACCGCTACAGGAAGAGTAGTTCCAGCCGTACCTGTGTAAACAGCACTTAGCGTTGGCGCAGTAGCTGCTCCTCCCCCACTCAAAACCCTTACGATTACAGTAAATGGGTTTGGTGCGGTTGTCCGCGATTCTAAAGGAACTCGCCATTTCAAGTCTGAGTCAAAAAAAGGTTCGCCAATAGATATATGGCTTTTCACTACTCCAGTCACTTCTGTGTACTGCGATCCTGTTGGGTACGATGCGGGGTTAGAATAAGTACCATTAAACCTTTTAACTAATTTACCTGCTGTGTTTATGGTGTTGAATGACCCTATAACCTCAATCTCATAAACGCCCCCGTTAACTGGAAGAATAACATCAATCTTTTGATTGGCGACTCCGTTGGCAAACGAGAAGTTAAAGACCCTTTCAACAACCCTACCATTGAGCATAGCGCCATCAGATAGCATGAGCTTCGTGGCGTCTAATGCAGCTACGCCACCAGCCACGCCCTTCTCTGTCTTGGGAATGGAAGCATTTTTAGCGTTAGTCTCAGCGGCGTTCCAAGCAACACGTTCTGCAGCTGTGATGTGAGCTGTAGCGTTGTCTACATGAGCAAGAAATTCTTTCTTTTGAGTGAAGACAAGCGAATCGTCGATCTTAGCTGAGATATTTGCGGCGGTACCTATAACAACATCAATATCAAAAACCTTCTCAATAATATCTGATCCACCGCCTGGCGGGATGTAATCAGCAGTCACGCCAGAGTTTGCATAAGCATATAAGATTTCTCCGACGTCTGGGTCTGTAGCAAACAAGCCTATCTCTCGGAAATAGAAGCCTGATGTGACGCTGGCGTTATCTACCACTGAACCAATTGTAGCCTTATTTGGCGGTTGAGCCCGGATGCGGGTAATGGGAAGAACCATCTTCTGCGATATCAATCCATTAAGCGCAGGCATGGACTGACCGTTAAGCGATCCATCCCCAATTGCTACCCGGGTATATTCAAGCTTTGCGCCTGCCTGCGCCTTACCTTGCAGAGCCAAGCCTTTTATTGTAATTGTCATGCCTCCAAAAACAGCCAAGGCAAACCCTCCTTAAATTCGTATCGTTTCGCCGAAGTAAATCACGCCACCAAAATAGAGCTGCAACGGCTCAGACTGTGTAATTGTCACACTATCCAGCACAGCAGACAGGCGCTTTACCGCATCTACTGCCCGGATAAATTCATGTGCTCGCGTGGTGGTCACGTCGGCGTTATTGGTCAAAACACGGAAGTGATATGGATCTCCACCGTATTCCCACCATTCTTCAACCCTCCCTTCGCCAAAGAGCAGCGCTATCAGATCTTCCACCGCTCCTGGTGTACCCTTTCGGCGATAGAATGGAATCGCAGTGCGCACCAACTCGCGACGCTGCTCGATAGGTAAATCAGGATCATAATAAGGCGGCTTGAACTGCCACGCCAGCTCCGCAACCTCTTCTTCTGTCCATTCGTTTGCTCTGCCGAAGATGTCTAATCGCTCAATGAGAATGGCCGTCTGCTGTAATTCAAAATCCAATGCTGTAGCTGCTGCTGCTATTGCTGGGTCTCTAGCTAAATTTGGCGGCAGAATATCTCGCAAACTAATAGTTTTAAGATCAATCATCGACCAACCCCCCATAGGTGATTGTCGTGGAACCTTCGTGTGCTACTTGGGTCGCCTCAATAGGTGTATAGGTTGGTGCTGTAACTGATAACCTAAGAGCACCGGCAGCCATTACACGTGAAATCAACTCGGATGGATTAATGTCTCTGCCAAGACGAGACCTTTGCCATAGCTGATATGCACTTACTGATGCAGCTACAGCCGCCTGAATTGCTGGCGCTTCAATTGCTCTACTGCGGCTAATGTAATAAGTTAGTCCAGTATTGTAGCTAACAGCCTGGGGAGGTTTAACCGTCACTTTATCTGTCAACGGACGTACTCCCCGAGACTCAAATACAGCCGCTACCGCTTCTATGGTATCTGCACCAGGGATTTTACCGCCAGTCAAGAGAGGTAACACCGTTACCTCACCTTCAGTGGGAGAGTATGCATACACATCTAATATGGCTGATGATGCTGACTTTGCCCAAAACTCGTAAGCCCCACGCGGACCGGCCGTGCTGTACGACTCTGGCGCTGTCCTGATCCGCTCCTTGAATGCATCATCAGTTTCCGCAGCTGCGCCGCCACCGCTCTCTGTCTGATTAATAGCTGAGATCACAAAAGGCAAGGGGTCCATTAACACATTGACTTGTCCAGGAAGAAAGCCATTCCCGGTAGGACCAGGATTACTACATGCAGCCAACACTGATCCAACAAATGCCCCGGCTGGAATCTCCAGTACCTGAGTAGTAGCGAAATAAATTGATCCGTCCCCACCCTGAGCACCGACACGCGTCCCGGCTGGGATCAATGTCGCGGAAGGCAACGGCATCGACAACGTGAATTTAACTGATGTAATAGCCGGAGCAGCATCTAGCCGCTGGGACCCCTGAAAGGCCGCCATGTGGTCCAATACAACGTTGGAAGCATACCGCAGCAAATTACCCTTGGCTGTTCTGTTGATCATTGTACGTTGCTGCACAATGACTGCAGCCAGAGAAGACAAAAAAAGCCTTACCGGATCGGCAGGCTGTAGTGTACGTGAGGTTAATCCCTCGTATACAGTTATGATGTTTTGTTGTATTCCCGCCGTATCCTCGGGAACAAACTGTATTTCTGGCAAATCAACATATTCCACGTTAAACCACTCCTTCTGCCAGTGAAAACTTAATCACGGGCTTTAAGTATCCTGTCAGAGCATCAGACAACGTTCCATTAAAGGATACTTGTACTACTTGCGCTCGTGGCTCTTGCATAACTATTGCTGTCGTTACCTCTGCTGCAGTTCTAGCCTCAGCAATCGGTCCTGGTTCATCAATAATGGAGTAATCTATCCCGATGTCGCGGGCAAGTGGCGAACTGCCGAGAGGAGTAGTTAATATTGTTCTAATGTTCTGAGCCACTTCCTCCGCTTTACTCATTGGTGTAAAATTGATTGTCGATGGCTGAGTCATATCAACGGTATAGATCATTTAACATACTCCTCCAGTGTAATGTTCACTTTTGATGTGAGAACATTCCCAATATTGTCCATGGTCTCCCAAGCTTGAGACATGTCTGTGATTATCCAGAGCCCAGTTCCTACACCCTTACGTCCAATAATCAACGGTAGTGCCTTGCCTGCCCTCTCCAACTCAGTAAGTCGGTCCAGCTCTTTTCGGGGATTCAGTCCAAGCCGCGCATCTAACTGTACCGAAAACGACACCGAGTCAATTCCCGGTCCTAGCCACTCCTTTTTAGGCTTTTTACCGATGATATCATGCTGTGCCCAACGTCCAGCAGTATTACGAGTGAACTCGTCAATCGTTCGCGTAGCTCCTTCTGAAACGACGAAAGTCACTGGCCCAAGGCTACCAATCTTAGACATAACATAATTTTGGTTTCCCATCTCTTACCCTCCGCTCGTTATCTTGCCAGTTACGTTTAGATTGCCATCAATCTGTATGCCGCTGGCCGCTTTGAGGTTAATAGTCTTAGTAGCGCGATCATAATAGGCATAGCTACCATCCTCGAACCATATACCACGCTGATCAGCTGTCCCGGGCATCTTATCCTCTGAACCGTAATAAGTACCTAGACAATAACCAGCGCTACGACTGTTATCCAAAAAGACACATAGCACAGTTTCTCCAGGCTGTGGCACGGCGTTCTCTTGCCCCCAGCCTCCCTGCGTAATAACAGGTAGCTCACCAGATACCAAGTCATCACGATCTGGAAAGGCGACCCGCACACTACCTGTTACTGCATTTGACGTTGAAACTTGACCAATTACAATCATACTACCACCCCAATACCCTTCTAATTTCTAAGTCAGTCGCAAACCCGTTGCCGCCTATAGCGTGATTGGCAGAGACAATAATATATTTACCATCAAATCGCCCCCAACCCTTAATATTGATTGTCAGACCTGCTGCCATTCGAATATCTCCCATGAGGCTTAACGTCCCTCTTCCTGCCTCCTTGTTTTTCTCACGCAGTCTTTTTCGGCCTAACTTGAGAGCCGATGCCTGAGAATCAGCCTGCTCGTTGATCTTAAGTATAGGCCCACTTTTGGGAGCTCCGGGCGGTGTATAGGTTACCTTTACAGTCTTTTTCGTTTTATTGTTTGTATAAGACACTTCACATGCTCGATAGGCTGTATAAGCTGTTCCCCATGAGAATCCATAACCTTTTACGTTATCTTCTCCACGTGTAATCGTTGCAATAACTGGTTTTTTCTCATAAGCGGACTCATCGAATAGCACAAGTGCTCCGTTTGATACTTTAATCGCAACACCTTCCTTGTTTGCTGTTTCTAATAGAAAAGCAAGATCAGAAAGTTGAGACTGTTCAAGGCGATCATAGGAAGGATTGTCTATGGATTCATATAATAATTTTAAACTCGCACGTTTGGCGATTTCCCCAGCTACCGTTTTAAGGGTCACCTTTTCCCAAGATTTTGAGCGCTTTTCTTGCCGAATATTTGCACTCACAGGTAAAGACACAGCTTTTATAGCTACCGTATCTGGAGGACCATTAAAATCAAAAGAATCAACTTCAAACGAGCCAAGGGGAAGTTTTTTAATCTCGCCTGGACCATCCCAGTTGATTGTGCGAATCTCTCCTGTAATCCGATCACCTTCAATCGGTGACCAAGGACCTTGCCAGTTCCGTTCTCTGTCTTCCAAAGCAATAGAGAGATTATCAAGCGTACCTGGAGCCGCATCGTTAAACTGAAAATCAGTTAATGCTTTGGCGATGTCCTTTGTAACATCCTTTCCGTTATACGAAAGTACCAGCACAGCCCTACGCGCGTCCTGCATCAGTTCCAATATTATCCCTCCCTCCGCCATGGCGGAAGCGTCTCAGAAGCGTTAGTAGGCTTATCCGGCACATTTAAGATTACATTTCCAGAAAACACAACGGTTCCTGCGTGTTCTGGGTTTGCGTTAATTAGCAACGTCATTAAATGCGCATTATTGTACAGCTTAAAGGCGATACCGTCCCAAGTATCGCCTTGTAGAGTTTTATAAATCATTGGAAACTCACCCGCCTTTGCTGCTGAGCGATTTCATTTAAGCGCCGTTCTAAAGTGTTATTTGCTTGCTTTATTGCATCGTTTACCAATTGCATGATGGATGGATCGACGCCTGGGATGGTAATAGCCGGAGCGTTGTTCACCTGAATTACCGTTTCACCTGAGTTACTGTTATAGCCCATTAAATCATTAGCCATATCGAGCAATGATCGAGATCGGGGTTTATTGTTAATTGGGATTGCAATTTCTGGACCAGCCTCACCAAAGATAGCTGGCTTTGTTGTTATACCGCCTTCCGCATAACCTTCAAATCCCGGATCCCGTAAGGAAAGGTATCTTTTCTTCCTACCATCAGGCGTATTCAGATCCGGCGCTCTTCCTGTTTGTTGCCATACAACCTGAAGATCAATCTTTTTCTCTGAAGGAAGCAAATTAACTTCGTCATTCAGTTCGGATATCAGTCTCACAGCTTCATCAAAACGATTTTTCTCAGCATCTGATGCTGTCTTGTACTTTTTGGCCATATCATCGATTGATCCGCCAAGCTCGCTCTCTATCATTTGTACCTGAAGGGTATAGTATTTTTTGAAAGAAGCTTCCGCCTCAACTATATCACCTTCAGTTGCTTGGATTTTTTCTCTATATTCATCGAACGATTTTTCAAATGCTTTATAATCTGATTGAAGTTCCTTCCAATAACCAGTATAGTTTTTCCCTGTCTCTTCTTGTATTTTGGAAGCTAATTTTTCCAGTGCTTCTTCGCGCTGATCCCCAACTGGAATCTCTTCATAAATACCTTTATACTGCTCGAAAAATTTCATATATTCGCTATAAGATTTTTTTGATTGAGCATAGATGTCATTTTGTTTCTTCAAATCCTCTTTATACCTTGAATAGTCTTTTTCTAGAGTAGGCAGATCTCCCTCGGCTTCGAGAACAGCATGTTCAAGATCTCGTTTACTTAGTTTTTCGCGAGTGTCATATATACTTTCGAGAAGGCCTGCTTGTTCACGGAATTTGCCACTTTTCAAATCTTCTGCAGACAAGATGTCTGAATTCATATCGATCAACTCTTGCTCGACATTTTTCATTTTACGTCGAGCTTCAGTCAGTTCATCTACAGGTGTTTTAGTATTTTCAATTTTTGCATTTAATCGATCGTACTCTGTTATTAAATCCTTTGTTTTCTTGCTAGATTCATTGATTGCTGAATAATTTGAATATGCCCCTTCAAGAGCATCAGCCATATGAAGAACTTCCTGCCTAGCTTCCTCCTGATGCTTTTTGTAAGCTATAACTCCCGCAGTAATTAAACCTACACTCGTAACTGCAATACCAACAGGGTTAGTCAGCAACGCGAGAGCTCTACCGAATCCTCCTGCCGCCCCTCCAGCCCCGCCAGCTGCTGTCGTAATTGCTCCAAAACCCTTAACGATTTTAGATACAGACTTACCGATTAAAGCCGCTGGTGCCACAAGTGCAATGGCTTTTAATATTTCGGTATTGTCACCCATCCAGTCAGCAAAACCTTGAAGCGCTGGCATTAAATCCTCACCAATTGGAATTACAAGCTCTGTCATAAGCTGACGGCCAACTGCTTGAAAGTCCTTGCTCAAGGTATCATATTTAACCTTCGCTACTTCCTCCATGGTCGCTTTAGTCATATCGAACTGTTCACGGGCAGTGCCTAAGGCAGCGATAACACCAGACTCCATATCCTCAAACTGGGTACCAAACAGAGCCACACCGATTGTGCTTTTCTGGATTGGATCTTCAATTTCACCCAGCTTATCGATGACTTGTTGCATGGCGTCTTTACCTTTGACTGATCCATCAGCAATACCATCTAAAATATTAATGCCTTGACCCATGATTCCTTGCAATGCTTCATAAGCTTTTGCTGATTTAGTCCCGCCTGCTTTTAAGTTCTTGACTAATTCTGATGCAGTATCTTTGGATACATGTTTGAGTAATTCCATATACTCAGCAGACTTCTTAGATCCTTTTGTCAGCCTTTGCGTAAACTCTTCTATATCATCCGGTGCGAACAACATGGCCATAGCTGTTTGTGTGCTTGTACTGCCGTCCTTAATCCGTATACCGAACTCTTTAACTGCGTCTCCAATTTTATCTATGTTAAAAGCGCCAGCACCAAGTCCAGCTGCGAATTGATCAAACATCTCCTCAGCATCGTAACCCAAAGTTTTAAAGTACACACTGTATTCATTAGCAGTATCAATAAGTTCATCAGACTTATTAAGTCCATTCTGTGCTCCTTGAGCCAAGAGGTTGTACGCTTGCTCTGCGGTGACACCGAAGTTTCTCATCATCGTGTCTGACACCTTGATACTTTGGGTAATATCCTCGCCAAACACATCTCTAAACACAATGGCGTTTTTAGTCGTACTTTCTAACTCAGCGCCCGTAGCCTGCGTTACCTGCCGAACCGTTGCAAGTGCAGCGCCCAGATCGTTAAAATCCTCGCCAAGTCGATCATTATAAAGGGATTCAGCGCTATCCTTCATCGCAAGCATTTCTTCGGCAGTTACGCCAGTTGCAGCCTGTAGCTGAGCCATAGCATCAGACTGATCGGCAATGGTTCCTACGATATTTTGCATACCGCCAGCAGCACCTTGAATTAAGGCAAATGCTCCTGTGTACTCACCGACTTGTCGCAGTGTATCACCAAAACCACCAGCACTGTCCCTCAAATCTCGTAAAGAATCATCTGCTCGATCTGCATCACGCCTTACATCGTCCAAATCTCCGCGCCGAGACATTTCCCTTAATGCGCGTTCTAGTTCCTCTATATGACGTTCCGCGTTGCCCATCGACTGCCGGAAAGAAGGGTCCATGAGCCCGTTTAACCGAAAGGCGATATCATATTCTCTGCTTCTTCCTGCCACGGTCTATTTACTCCCCTTCCGTTTCCGTAATCTATTTACCCGCTCCACCGAGTCCCTGAGTTCATCAAGCGGCAAGCTCAAATAGTAAGAGACTGGTGTATAGGTAATCATGGCTAAAGAGACAGCGAGGTCTTTAATCACCTCACTGTCTCCACAGCCTACATCAGCAAAAAATTTCTAGCCCTCAATGTCAATGCAGTAAAGTCTTTTGCCTTGGCTGTGCGAATCAATTCAACGTGCACCCCTGCTGCTTTGGCAACTACATATGCCAGGTATGCTTTATCCATTTCAGGAGCAAGGGATATACCACCTCTCTGTTCCGCTCGATACTGTCGATCACAAGAGATGATGTCGTTTCCAGATAAATTATCAAAATCGAGTGTGACTTCCTTTGTCTCTTGCCCTTCAAATATAAAAGGCTTCGCAAAGGTGTAAACCTCTGCCAAGCCTTGTGTTTCCTCAGACATTCCGTTTTCCTCCTCAAATTCCCAAGCGTTTGGGATTTATATTTTACAACGCAAGATTGGCTCGTGTTTGGGCCTGATAATCTCTTCCCAGCACCTTGAAGATGTAATTTAATTTATCGACTTCAAGTACTTCCTCGCCATCAATCAAAATTTTAAGATAACTAATGGAGAACGCGGTTGTTGAACTCATAGCCGTTGCAGCTTCAAGCCCCCCTAATCCACCACTCAGCGGACGTCCGCGAACAGTAATTTTAAGTGCCGATTCCTTATACTCATTCGTGGCAGTATCGAATTGTTGAATGGAGGCTCGAAGGTCAAGAGCATGAACCACCGGAGCTAAGATTTTTAGAGAAGCTCTCTCCACGACATTCCAGTTCAGCGTAAGCGTCATTGCGCTTGTCTGTCCTGGGGATGGGGCGTCGATTTCCCCCGAAATTCCGGCTCCCTTTATCGTTTCAGACAGGAACGCAATTTCAGGAAGGTCAGCCGTAGCTGTCCCCAAGTATTCCGTTCCGCTCAAAAACACAGAATAATCAATAACCCGTTCAGATCTTTTTGGCATGTGTGCTACCCCTTTCTACGCCGCGAAAAGCGCAGCCAAATAAGTTGTGTCGTATTCAAGCAAGAAATCAATTTCCTGTGCTGGTCCTGGTGGTGTGATAAATACATGGAAAGCGATTTTTCCAGACATCAGGCTTGTTACAGGATTCTCGGATTCTAAGAATTCCACGCGTCCACCTAGTAGCGCACCAGATGCCGTAAGTCCGTTCAACCAAATGTTAACGGAATCCGTAACAGCAGCGATTAAACGCTTATTCATAGGATCATCGACCTTCTGCATGTAAGTCAGAATCAAGCTATTTCCAACCCAATTAAACATGCGGCGAATGGGGATGAAACTATCCTTCGGATCCGTCACGCCCGGGAATGCTCCCGTATAGTTACCCCAAGATTTCCAACCGCTTACTCCAAGATTCAATGCAGTCATTATGCCTAGACTATTAAGATAACTAGCTTGATCAATCCCCAGAAAAATGTCTTTCCCGCTAGCTAGTGCCGTTCCATCCGCTTGAAGTGATTTATTAGATGGAGATGCAGACGGAATACCACCATTTGCCGCGTCCGTCGCCGCAATTAGTCCAGCAAGTTGAGTAGAGTAATGAAAAACCTTATCTCCCAGCGTAAGTAGAGGGTAGGCTGGAATTTGCAACGGTCCTGTATAGTTATTTTCCGACTTCCAAACTCCTGCATCAGTGTAAGGCTGAGCAGGATCAATATCAGTCAAAGCCATTGCCTTGAAATTGCCGTTAATGTTGCCAGATTTAGCTTTCATAACAGCTGCTACCGTTGGTTTATGTGACCAACCCGGTGCAACTAGCAAATCAGGGAGAATGCCAAAACGTGGGTAAACCTGATTCACTAATTCAAAACCAGTATATGCACCTTCCAGAGTTACCCCACCAATAACGTCATCCTCATCAACAGCTGCAGTGTTAAGTTTGTCATATCCCACTTGAAGTGATGTAATTGCTACCCCGATAGCTCCACTGGCCTTAGTTGTAATAACTACGTGACCATCATCGTTAAAAGCCGCTGTGTAATCTGTGCCATTGACATAGGCAGTAGCGCCATCCGAGGATTTGACAATTAGTGTTGGAAGTATTACACCACTGACAGCTAATGTAGCCACTCGATTTGCAACGGTTATAGCAGCCGGTTCTACGGTCGTCTTGTGTGTGGATGGATCAAGGACATTGACTAGTATCATTGGAGCCATGGCATACAACGCAAAATGTGAGTAAATAAGTTCGCATAGCCCGTAATCCTCCCAATCGTCTGAATAGCCAAGTGCAGATACTGCTTCCGCGTACGTATGGACCAACACTGGAGTATTCACCGGCACTGCTGCTGATGCCATGTTTACCGGTGCTGTGCCTACTGCAAACGGAATACCACTGCTCGCCTGTGTTGGAGCGAGTACAGATGTTGCTTGTTCAATAATATTTACACCATGTTTAAATGCCACTATTATTCACTTCTCCTTTCATTAGGGCTTGATATGCCACATACTGCGCGGTGCCAGTTTGGAGGATCAGCTTCTGAGAGTTGATCATTTCATTTAGCGGAAAAATCAGATCTTGGACTTCTGGTCTTTCAGTAAGCAAGGGTTCCAAGTAGGCCGGAATCCCCTCACGGAATACTGTGGACTGAAGCAAACGTCCGCCCGGTAGGTTTGGCCCCAGATAGATAAGGGAGTTCGTTTCCTTTTCTTTCACTGATTCTATTTGTTCCGTGTATACACCTACTACCTCTTTCTCTGACGGGTTTACTGTCAGGGTCGGATCAGAAGTGGATTCATCCGCATTTTGTTGAACACCCTCACTCAAAACTTGGATTTGATCTTCTTTTTTCCGTGTCATATATACTTAACCTCCTGTCTAATTTGTGGAAGTGTCCAAGTCGTTATAGCTTGGCAAATCCATTGCGGTTCTGGCTGGTCCTCTAAAAATTGCCACTTCCAATTTGGTTCAATCCGGAATTTTTTATCTATAATCCGCTGTCTCATTAACAACATGCGGACACGCTCCATGAGGTTCAACACATCGACAAAACCGGAATCATCGTCGGATTGTGTCCCAAACAATAATTTAACTTGAGCTCGGCTTTCTTTATCGTCGCTGTCACCCTCCATGGGACGAACAATAATGAGAGGGAAAACTGGATCATTCCGGTTTTCTGCAGTCTTGCTCGGCAATGCACCAAGATGCACCGCTGGAATCGTTGCTGCATCGTCGGCCAGTTCATTTTTTAAAAATTCCTTGATTGCCATCATCAACATAACTGGCGTCATGACGTTCCACCTCCTAAACGACGGTTAAGCTCATGTTCCAGTCGCTTGTTCATTTCTTCAATGGCCACATTCTCCAGGTGCTCGGTGACTTCTAAATTATTGAGCATGACTGGCACTGCTGGTCCATATAATTCCTCCACGGGTAGGCGGCGACGTGCGCTACGTCGGAAGACTCCGATATGCCCGTTTCTCATACGAGCGAGAAACGCACCATCCACTTTCTTGTTACCTCCTGCACGCTTAACCGCAGCTTTTAAGGCACGCGGACGTTTGGAGGAAAGTGCCTTAGGATTTGTTTTGAATTGCAACAGAGGAATGTTACCGCCTTTCCAGCGGAGTTCGCTGGATAGAGTACTGACGCTGCCCCGCTTGAGCACCACCTGATCTGTAACCGCCTTGGACTTCACGATGTACGTTTCCTTTGCTTTGCGGCCAGACTCAGTTTTTAGACGTTGAGAGGTCCGGTTGAGCGCCGAATAAAAGGACTTGCGTACATCCGTATCCAATGACCCCACCCTTCTTAGCGCCTCTCGGATACCTCTTGCCTCTGCCTGGACATCTATCATGTGATGTTCGCCTCCAATGAGATCGTAAGCAGGCCCATATCGTCACCTACGCGGTCCACGCGGTACCGTTGACCGTTAATAACCATCATCTCGTTAGGCTTGGGAGCGTACCCTAATTCTGCCTCACTCACATGTAGCACATGAGTAACCAAAGATACCCCCTCGGCATATGCCAGGGGGTGATCGCTGTCGATGGCTTGATCAAGTACAGCAGTAACTTCTTTTTTGTCGATTACAAATTTGTCTGCAAATTCTTCGCCGTTAAGGAACACGCCGATATCTTGGGAAACGTAATCTTTGAAGCTAACCACGTTTAGATCCACGCTGTGATTTTGAGTCTTCAGACAAAGTATCTACTTCGTCCTCCGATTTTTCTTCCTCGCGCTCTTCCAGATGCCCCATTTCTTGTAGCTGCTGAGTGAATTCCAAAGGTAAACGTCCCCTAATATCTTCACCTACCTCAAACAATCTGCCCCCATAGTTTAGTGGTTCCTTTAAAATCAACACTATTCTCCACCCCCTGGAGCTACGCCAGCATTTTTAAACAAACCTCGGGAATCCAGTAGCGTTACACCGTAATCAAAATAGATACGGAAATCCATACCCAACCGATCAAAAGGAATGTCTGTTTCTAGGGTTGGTTCCTCTTGACCACGTAGATAAGTTACCTCCACAGTATCCGCAATGTTCGCATCAGCAGCTAGATACCAGGCGGTAGAAGAGTATTGATCCAGTTCCGCATCAACAATCACCTCATACGAATTCCGGAATACGTTAACCACACCGCTATGAGCTCCCGCCGGATCAGCTTCAGAACGCAAGTATTGTACGGCTGCAGTCTCCAACTCTGCTGGAGAAAGTAAATACTTTGGAGCGATATTGAGTGTAGAAATACCCCGCTGATCCTTCTGTGTACGCATTTTTCTGCGGGCTTCACTCATAGAGACAGTATTAATCACGCTTGCCGTTCCCAAGTTATTATGATCTGCATGGAATAGGTTCTTGTTATCAAAAATCAGTGGATTGGATGCCAATAGCTGATAAACAAGTTTGTTTACACCACGCTTAGCCGCAATTACGT
This sequence comes from Paenibacillus sp. Marseille-Q9583, assembly GCF_976954365.1. Classification (NCBI taxonomy): domain Bacteria; kingdom Bacillati; phylum Bacillota; class Bacilli; order Caryophanales; family Paenibacillaceae; genus Paenibacillus; species Paenibacillus sp. Marseille-Q9583. Next base: position 6,284 of record NZ_CDRJTB010000050.1, on the reverse strand, counting down.
AAGCAGCAGGCACCCGGGACAACATGCTCAAATCATCATTAATAAACGCTTCCCGGGTAAAGCCCCACCGTTTGGAGTATGTCAGCACTGCTTTTGTGACCTTTTCGTCTTTCATCGCTGTATCATAAGGGATAACTCCATTTTGCGATGTCAACTCCAAGTTCCCAGCTTCGGAAATGCGGTAATGTTCTGCTGCCTTGAAATCGGAGTTGCTACCCTTCCCGGTCCAATACTGGAATGTGGTTGGGGCTTCTTGGTACGACTGAGACAGCGTTTTATTGGCGGCATTGGAGATAATGCCTTGGAAAGTAGTATCTGGGCTCAGCGCACGCTTCAGCAGTTCTTCATCACGCAGCAGATGTGCTCCAGATTCACCAGCACGAATCAAGCATTCGACGGCCAGGTCACGCAAGCGCAAACCACGTAGCTCCATTGCCCCCGCTGCTGGTTTTGAAACTGTACGCGCCGCCCGTAACAGCAATGCATCCGTTGCTGCTGCCCGGAACTTGTCTTGATCTTCCGCTCCTACCTGAATGGCTGACCGCTGTGGCGCTTTGTCCGCGATCTGTTTCTGGAGAATCGCATCCTTCACTTTGTCCACGGTGCTGCCGTCTTCAATATATGGTGTTGCGTCCATACCGAAGTTACGGCATAGGGAATTGATTTCTGTGACCCGGGACCGTTCTGCTGTCGCCCCTTGTTGTGCAGATACTGCTGGATCAATTCCAGGCGGCGCAGCTGATCGTTGCCCCTCTCCCTCTGGTGGTGTAGGCGTTCCAGATCCACCACCAATTCCTGCTCCATTATCCGGCGCATGCATTAAACCCTGTGCGGCCAAAGCCAGCATTTTAAGTCCCTTCATTCCTTCATCCTCGCTCTCATTTTGGTTATAACTACGCCCAACACCAACAGATGGATCTGCCGGAGTTGGTTCAATACTGATTTCAAATGGTTGCCACTTAAGTGCCACGTAAGCAGGCCCAGCATGGCGGCCATTGGCAGACACTTTTCCGGCTTTAACTTCCTCCCATGAAGACACTTCGTACCCTACAGATACTCCCTTGATGATTCCTTTTTTCACCTTCTGGAATACCTTGTCACTGTCCTCATCATCATCAAACTGGACTAATGCCCTTGCCTTACGTTCGTTGTCGTCCACCCATACCTTTTGAATAACACCAATCGGCATATTACCGTATCTGGAATTTCGACCATGTGCAAATAACAAAACCCCGACGTCGGTTAACCTTTGTAGGTCAATCGCTCCGGGGTCATGGCTTAAAATCTCACTACCGAAATAGCGTTCATACGGTGCTTCCGACGAAAACGAAAGCTCAGCAGTACGATCTTCTTCATTAATGCTATCTTTGCTGAAGGTCAGCGTACGAGATAACTGATTCTCAGGTGGTCCCGCAGCTCTATGCAGCGTCGTCGGAAGACTCTTCTTCATCCTCATGGCTCTCTTTCTCATTAGGTTGATCCTCCTTTCCTGACCGTTCCCCGATCAGCTCATTAATAAGATTAATCTCTGCGGCACGCTGTACCACCACATCCCGCCAATCCTCACCTCGCTCTGCACAAATACGGGCGAGCGTATCCTGGTTTGATTCCAACGCCGTTTTATTAGCGTCTGCTTCCTTTTTAGGATCAATCCATGTACTCCCAGGCGGTACCCATACATGAGCAGTGTAACGGTTACGGTCTTGCAAATATCCAGGCAGTTCAAGCTTTCCCTTTAGGTACATGGATTCTAAAAATTCCAAGTACACCGGACGTAGGACGCGTTCAACGATCATTTTCTGAAGCTTTTTATACAACTTACGATCCTCAATCAATCCTTGACGGGCTGACGAGTAATTCACTTGTGATAGATCACGGGATACAGCCTCATAGCTAAGACCTAGACCAGCAGCAATCATGCGAACTAAAGTCGTAATAAATTCCTTGGTGTTGGATGCTTGCCCTGCTGGAATAACCGTTTGAACCTCGTCACCAGGATTAAGTTCACCGATCATACCAGGGGCCAGAGACACACCACTGTAATCAATTTGAGTGTTCTCACCGCCACCACGAACACCACGCCCCACACCACCTTGAGGAATATCTTTTTTGATAAATACTGCCATACAAGCCAAGACCCGCTCCTTGATGCTCACAGCTTCAATAAATTGATTAGCATCTTTGATACGTGGCAACGCTGTAACCAACTGCGAGACTTCCCGAACCTGCTGTGGGCTCGTCTTTTTAAACAGGTATATAACGTCTTTGGCAGGAATTCGGACAGTTTCGGCTGGATTTAACAAATATCCATCTGTTGTCTTTTTGAAATGATACGCTACTGGTCGATTATACTCGTCCAGCTCAACTCCCTCTACGATCCGCGTTCCCTCACCAGGCTGAACCAAAGTATTCATTTCATCCACGGAACGCACCTGTAGTTTGAACGGGAATTCACTATTAGGTACATATACTTTAACAATGAGTATTCCACCATCCACAATGTAACGCCGAATAATCATTTCTGTGATCTCTTCTAGCGATTGGGTCGTTGTAATATCAATGTTTTCGGCTTTACAATACTCTTTCCAAAGAGTTTCGATTCGCTGATTCATCTCACCCGCCTGATTGCCAGGAGTATCATGAGAAATTTTAGCTTGTAACATTATCCCTGTACCCGCCACATTACGATCGAACGCCTGCAAAATCCCGGCCGCTATATCACTATTGTGTTCCAAGTCCTGCGCCCGAGCACGAATCACGGTTCTCTCTGCCTGCTTGCGCTGCTCATTTGGAGCAGAGGAGGGATTCCACCCTTGATTTAGCCTGCCCCTACTACCAGCATCAAAGACGCCCATACCATTACGCCAGGCTAAACGCTTGTATGCCCATCGCGGACTGACTGCTGCAATAGATTTATCTAACCAGTTCAGTTTCTTCACCTCCCTTCGAAATAGGCAAGCCGAAACATGCCGCCGCCGTCTTCAATGGACCTGATTTCCTGTTCCAATCGGTTACGCTCCTCGTACAATTTCCCCAGGTCTGGCCGCTTAATACTACGACTGCCAATACGATATTCTTGAGCGCCGCCCAAGATCGCACTAATTGCCTTTTCCACTTCAACTAATTGTTCTCGATACCGTGCTAAACGTTCTTCCGGTGTCATAACCACGAGTCACCTCCTTGCAACCAAGATTTTTTATTCTCTACTGGTTTATCTTCTGGTGGCTTCGATGGCTCTATTGGTTGTTCATATCGCATGTAACGAATGCCCAAGCAATCAGCCGCAAAAGCAGCATATACCTCGCAGTCGAGATAATGGTTATCTGCGTGGGCTGTTTTGGGGCGCCACACTTCAACTTCACGGCCACGCTGCCGTTCTTTAACCTTCTGTTCTGCCGTTACCTGCTCCGCATATTCCTCGTCACATCCTTCATAGACAAACCATCCGCCAGACTCTTCAGGTTTGCGGGCTAAACGACCCGCAATGAAATCTTTAAAGTACGCACCGTCCACCATGTACAACGAAATACCAAAAAGACCGCGTTCTTCGCGATCTATCTTGGTCAGACGGTATTTAGCAGGCAAAGGCGTATTAGAACCCTTTATCGCTACAGCCCATTCTGCATTCTTTGCACAAAAATTGTACGTATCATCCGCATTGTAACCGGAATCCACTGCACACAGATTAACAAAGAACTCTGTTCCATCCCGAGAACAATACGATATGTTCATTACGTCCTCAATTTGTGGCCAGGTTTCCACAACGCCATGTCGAATATTATGACTAGTCATTCCTTCGCCCCAAGCGCGTATCGTGTAGTACATCCGGTCTTTTTGAACGTCAACACCTGCCGTTAACAGAATTGTTTTGTCCGGCACTACACCCTCTTCATAACTACTTGATTTTTCAAGCACTTTATCACTGTTCATCTTGACCTGTGTATTTTCCCATGGTTCAGCTAACCAGGAATTAATAAAATTCATCAACTCTTCCGGTCCTGCCCGCTTGGATGTCAGAAATTCAACAGCTGCATCACCGAAACGAACCCAAGGGCTATACAAGGCATTGAGCCAGAAGCCAGTTTTCCGTTTCCTCCCCGTCGATCCGTCCGGCGCTCTCCACTCTCCAGCACGAAGCATGGCTGGCTTGTGTGCATCTCTGATTGATGCATGACAATGTTCGCACTCATAATAAGCCGTCGAACGTATTGTCTCTAGGTCTAGGTCAGAATCAAACTTGACGGAACCAGAGCTACCAGCGAATTTCAGCGTTTGATACTGTCCGCAATGCGGGCAAGGTACAAAATACTGAAGCTTGATATCAGCTCCTTCCCACGCTCTCCAAATCGGCCCGCTTCGCACCGTAGGCGTGGACGTTTGCATGATCTTCTTATTGTGCGGAAAGGTCTTCGTCCGCTCCCTAGCCAGCGCCCGAGGATCGGCCTCTTTACCAGCCGTTCGAGGGTATTTATCCACTTCATCCATGAACAAATAACGCGCTGGACGACTGGAAAGGGATGCTGGGCTGTTTGCTCCAGCAATTACTGCATACATCCCATCGAATTGCAGCTCTAAATCCTTGCTTCGGTTAGCATGGTATCGGCTGCGCAGCGCCGGGCTTAGCTCAATCATGGGTTGTAGCCGATTTTCTGATGTGAATTGAGCCAGCGTATCTATAGGATAAACAACTAAAGCCGGGTTTGGGTCCTGAGCAATGACGAAACCCAGCATGTTATTCAAACATTCCGTACCACCCACCTGTGTCGGCTTGAGGAATATGATTTCTTCCACACGAGGATCGGTGAAGGAATCCATTATCCCACGTAGATACGGCGTCCGGTCGGTGGACCATTGCCCTGGCTCTGCTGATGTTTTGCTGTCCAACATACGGTATTTATCTGCCCATTCGGAAACCGTAAGCTTTTCAGGCGGACGCAAGACGTTTAAGGCCTCAATGAGCCAGTCTGCCCACTTACTTCCTGCCTTTTTTGGCATGGTACACACCCCTGACGGACATTTGCAGCAAGACTGCATTTGTCTTGTCACTGATGCTTTGTTCGATTTCTCGGACCAGCTCAGGGGAAACGTACGGCGCTACCTCCATCGCAACGGATCGACTATACCCGGTCATAGACCGTTTAAGTGATGTAAAAAAACGTTGCAGTTCACTGACTACCTCGTCCCGCCGAATGTATTCCCCTTTGGATACAGCATTTCTCATAGCTGCTGCATCTGCTTGCTGCTCTTTCAATCGTGCTTCATGACGCAGCTTCTTGGCGGCATCTGTGATCGGACCATTTTCCTCGTCCTCCTCTTCTGCTCCTAGCCGATAGTCCATAACCCAATCAAAACAGTCTTTTAGTGGATACCAGCCGTTCATAGCTTTGGGCATTCCGAGCTTCACCCACTGTGCAAGTGTGTTCCGGTGGACACCGAATAACTCGGCAGTGTATGAAGCGTTGATACATAAGGTTTCTTCGATCATTTTCGTGTAGGATTCCAAGCCTAAAACACCCCCTCAAAATGCACAGTGCACAGTGATTTTTTTGCATCAGAAATAGCCAGGAATCGGGCTCACACGCACCCGCACCCCACCCCCGCCCCGGGAAGGACCCAAGGCCAAATTTCTACCATTAAATAATACTTTTACACAAGCTATTTCTTAATATAGATGTAGTTGTACAAATAAAAAGAGTCCGCTGAAAAACGGACTCTTTTATACTACACTTAGCTTACTTCTAATTAAACCAAGATAACTTTCTCTGGTGTCATAACAATACAATCATATCTGGCTGATTTGCTTTCAGTGTATAAGGCTCGATACTCAAGCCTTATTTCAGTGGGGATCTTTATATGCATTAAACTCCGATGCGGTCTATTAAACAGTAAAGCCTCAGCTCTACTGTTCTCTATTCCTACTTCTAAGAAAATCAGACATCTGTGTTGAACGTTCCGTTGCACTTCTTTGCTCATAGTCATCCAAGAAAACCTTTACTCGGTCGATTAGCTTCTCTTGTTCTTTTTTCTCTAATTTGGCTTGCTCTATCTCCGCATGAACTTTATTAAGATCCTTTCGAAAAATAAAATGGATATACATTGCAAACCTAAGAGCAGAAAGCAACATATAGATCAGCAACACAACAAGTACTATTACATAAGGTGTTGCCAAAGAATCTGTGAAAACCTCAGATATAATAGGTAAGAATATAGTACAGATTAAATATGCAAAAGCTCCTATAAAAGCGTGGTTTAGATACCCCACTAATTTATAAAAATTCTCTTTC